>CAYRVG010000112.1:0-12086 GCA_964427765.1 uncultured Candidatus Cloacimonadota bacterium | reverse complement strand
AGGATCACATCGGCGTCGGCGACCAGTTCATCCATATCCACACTGGAGATGACGATCTTGACCGGGACGTTCAGAGGCGGGCTGTCCTCGCAGCGCAGGATGAGCCTTTTATCCCAGCGCGTGAGTTCGGCCTGGCAACCCTGCCGGTGACGGCGCAGCAAAATCGCGTCCAGGGGATCGCCGACGTGGTTCTGCCTGATGTAGCGCAGCAACCAGTAACGCTCGCTGCGGCGGGCAACCTGGCGCAGCAAAAGAAGGCGCTTCTGGATATGGGGGATCATGTCCTCCAGCTGGTCCCGTGTGTGGGGAGGTTCCCCGCCCGCGAGCAGGGCCTCGAACTGGGCCTGATTGACGATGTCCGTAAACCGGCGTATGGGCGATGTGGCGTGAAGATAGGCCTGGGAGCCGATCCCCGGATGATACCGCGCCCGGGTGGAAAGATAGGCCTGGATGCCCGTGGGCGGGGCGTCTTCCTCCTCCTCCCCAACCTCAAATTCGTTGATGTTGCGGTAGATGAGGGGCAGTTGATATTTGGTGGCGTGTTCGGCCAGAAGGCAGTTGTAGAGGATCATCAGCTCTTCCACGATGAAGCGGGCTGGGCTGAGGTTATCCACGCGCTGCATGCGGATCCGGCCGTCTGTGACCTTGATGTTCCAGGAGTAATGCGGCTTCCTCTCCGTTTTCTCGCCGGTCCGCTCCAGCTGCAGCGAACGGCAGATCTTCATAAACTGGCTGAAGGGGTTTTCACCCAGGCGTGAATCCACCTCCTCATAGCTCAGATTATCGCTCAGGCGTATCCCCTCGAGTTTAAAATCCCAATCGCGCAGCCGCATGTCCTCGTCCAGCGTGGCATAGAGGGAAAGCACGAGGCGCGCCTTGCCTGCGATCAAACTAAACGAGCCGTTGGCAAGCTCCTGGGGAAAGAGGGGGATGGTCTGGGCAGGCAGGTATAGCGAGCTCACACGCTCATGGGCCTCCGCGTGCAGGGCTGAATCCATTTGGAGACGGGAAGCGACGTCGCTGATGTGGATCCCGATCCGGTATCCCTGGGGAACGAGCTGCAGGGAGATGGCGTCATCGTGATCCCCGGTATCGCCGGCATCGATGCTGAAAGCCTCCACGTGGCTGACGCCGGGCATCGCGGCGGGAAGCACCTGCTGCTGGAGGTTTTCCGCGAAGCAAATGGGAATTCCGCTGGCAGCGGCGGCGGGATCGGTCTCAGGACTGATATCGCCCAGATACAGACGCAGGGATCGTATGTGGCGCTCCTGGTCCTTTTTGCCGCTGAACCGGCGCAGCAGGGCAACCAGGTCCCTGTGCCCGCCATGGATGAGGATCCCGCGCAGTTCCTGGGCAAAACGGCGGCGCATTTCCTCTGCCAGTTCGGGCTCTTCCCCTTCCTCCAGGTCCTGCAGAAAAGCGCCGATCCTCTCCAGATAGGCGTCCCGTTCTTCAGACCGCGCCTGCTCGCCCAGATAGTCCTCGCGCTCCTCCTGGCTGCGGATGTAATATGTCCCCTTCTTGTAACGGAAGAGATCGCCGCGCGTTCTCAACAGGCTGAAGAGGGCAAAACGCCCGGGATCGTCAGCGATACGGAGCTTGGCGCAGGCTTCCTCAAAGGTGAAGGATTCCGGGAGGCGGGAGAGGGTTTCCAGGGACCTCTGCCAGTTGGGATCCTCCACCAGTTTTTTAACATTTGCTTCAAAATCCTGCAGCGTGGAAAGGGAAACAGGGGTGAGTGTCTCCCGGGAAACCAGAACGAAACGGGAGGGAGGCAAGTCAAGGATCTCGCCGGTGGCCAGCAGAACTTCGCAGCGCTTGTCCTGGATCTCCCTCACCAGGCCGGTGAGAAGATCCGCCTGCCGGTAAAAAAGCACCATAGAGCCGCGCTGGAGAGAATCCATGAAATCCTTTAGAAATGGCGCCCCAGGAATGAATCGAACATTCGACCTTCGGTTTAGGAAACCGCTGCTCTATCCCCTGAGCTACTGGGGCACGACTTCAGGGGTTAAAAAACCGGGCTTGGCCTTTTTGTCAAGTTTTGCATTGACAAAAGCCGCCCAAACAGAGAAAAGGATATTTCATATCTGAACAAGACAAGGGAATTTTGATGAAAATAGCCATAGTTGGTGCCAGCGGTGAAGTTGGCCGAATGATGATAACCTGCCTGGAGGAATTTGACCTCAAGGTTGAAGTGCTGGATCTCTATGCCTCCGAACGCTCGGCTGGCCAGACCCTCTATTTCGGGGACAGGCCCATCGAGGTCAAACTCCTGGAAGAAAACTCCCTGCTGCGGCATTACGATTACGTGCTCTTTTCAGCCGGGGCCGGTGTGGCGCTCAGCTACGCCCCGATCGCGACCGAGGCCTGCAACGTCGTGATAGACAATTCATCGGCCTTCCGCGGGGACGGGAACATACCCCTGGTGGTGCCGGAGATAAATGGCAGCCTCATAACCGGTTACAGCGGGATCATCGCCAATCCCAACTGCACCACGATCCAGATGGTGCTGCCCCTGGCGGTGCTGGATGGCCTGTATGGACTTAAGAAAGTGGTGGTAAGCACCTATCAGGCGGTTTCCGGCAGCGGGCACAAGGGAATTTCGACCCTCGAGCGGCAACGCGCGGGAAGCAGGGACAAAGGCATCTACCCGGAGATCATCGACCTCAACGTGATACCCCAGATCGGCTCCTTCCAGGACAACGGCTATTCCCAGGAAGAGGAGAAATTGAAACACGAAACCCGCAAGATCCTCAGCAAACCGGATCTGGAGGTTTGCGCCACGACCGTGCGAGTGCCAGTTATTTACGGGCACAGCGAAAGCGTTTACGCGGAGTTTGACCAGGCGGTGGATCTTGGCGAAGCCGCAGAGGCCCTAAAGAATGCGGAATCAATTGAATTTGACGAAAACACCTACGTGACGCCGCTGGATCTTTGCTCCTCCAATTCCAGCCACGTTTGCCGCCTGAGGTACGGAACGGACAAGAGTTCCATCTGCTTCTGGAACGTGGGGCACAACGTCCGCCTGGGCGCGGCCACCAACGCCGTGCGCATTCTCATCAGACACGCGCAAAAGGAGGGACTGCTGTGAGTTTTGACCTCAAGGCGATCCGCCGCGAACTGCACATGATACCCGAGCCGTCCTTCGGGGAACACAAGACCAGGGAACTCCTGCTGAAGCACCTGCGGACCCTGGGCAGCCTCAGGATCCATTTGATGAAGAACAGCCCGGGGATCCTGGTGGAATATTCCCACGGAGAGGGCGCTTACCGGCTTTTCCGAAGCGACATGGACGCCCTGCCCATCGAGGAAAGGACCGGAGCCCAATTCAGCTCCCGAAATCCCGGCATGATGCACGCCTGCGGACACGACATCCACATGACGGTTCTGCTCGGCCTGGTGGAGCGGATCACGACTTTGAAGCCGCGGCGCAACCTGCTTTTTCTTTTCCAGCCCGCCGAGGAAGGAGAGGGCGGGGCGGAATCCGTTCTGGCCGAGAACATCATCCAGGGCTTTCACGTGGAGGCGGTTTTCGCCTTGCACGTGGGGAGCGGCTTGGAGGTCGGCACAATATCCAGCCGGGAGGGTATCTTCTTTGGCGTGCCGCAGGAATTTGATGTTGTTTTCAAGGGTGTATCCTCCCACGCGGCCTTCCCTGAAAAAGGGGTGAACGCCTTGCAGACCGGCCTTCAGTTCATGCGCATGATGGATGCCGACGTGGCGGAGCTGGCCAAAACCGAGAAGGTGATCTTCCACATCGGGAAAATGACCTCCGGAACCACCCGTAATATCGTTTCCGATCGCTGCGCGCTGGAAGGCACCCACCGCAGCTTTGGCAAAGAGACGCGGGACCGGATCAACGCGCTGATCATGAAAAACTGCGCCATCGCAGCCGCGCAAACCGGAGCGGAATACAAGGTGGATCTTCTGAGCAGCTATGACCCCGTGATCAACGACGGGGGGCTGCTGAAAGAACTAATAGGCGTGTGCGCGAAACTGGGGCTGGATTTCCAGAAGGCGGAGACCGCCCTGACCGGGGAGGATTTCGGCTATTTCACCTCGATCTATCCGGGCTTGCTCTTCTGGCTGGGCTCCGGCTGCGAATATCCCCTGCATTCGGATAAATTCCTGGCGGACGAGGCCTGCATCGAGATCGGGGTCAGGGTTTTTGAGCAGCTGGCACTTGGATAAACACCCCTTTTAAATAATATCCCAGCCGCCGCCTATTGTCCCACATCCCACCCGCGGCGGGGTTTTTAATGAAGCAGGGCGATCTTCGCGGCGGCGCGGTTTCCCTCGTCGTCGTTCACCACAACGAAGTAGATCCCACTGGCGCACTTCTTTCCGGCGGCATTGAGCCCGTCCCAGGCAAAGCGCGCGAATTCATCCTCCTCCAGTTCACGGACCAGAGCGCCCGACGCGTCGTAGATCCGGCAATGGTTCGTGCCGCGGGGCATCGTGTCCTGGGGATGGTTGACGATCAGGACCTGGGCGTCCTCATCCGGGCGGAAGGGATTGGGGTATATCTTCAGGTTTTGCAGCTGCGTCTCGGGCTTGATCGCCCTACCGATCTCCAGAGTGTTTAATCCCTCGGGAGTGCCGATGAGGAGCAAACCTTCCACGGGCGTGTAACCCAGGGCGGTGATGTAATCCGAGATGAGGGGTGAATTATCCTGGTAATAATTGGTGAAGCGCTCGGTCCGGGGGTCGTACATGCTGATCCCGTGCTCCAGACTGCCGATCCAGACGCGGTTGAAGGGATCGAGGTAGATCGCCGTGGGGGTCGTGCGCACGGAGCCGTAGAGCCTTTCCTCATCCACGTAGTAGAGGGTGTCGTTGTCCCACTGGCCGGTGGCGGAGTTGTATATGAAGCGCTTGATCGAGGTATCCCATTTGTACCAATCCTGCTCATCCCACATGAAGAGCCCGTTGCTGGCCGCGATCCAGTGCTGGAGGCCCTCATAGGGGGTCTGGACGCTCACCACGCCAAAGATCTCGCAGTTGCTGAGTTCCGAAGGTTCCGGAATGAGCCAGTGCGCGCCATCGGTGACCGGTATGGAATCGTCGTTCCAGATCACCAGCCCGCGGTCGTTGTAGGTGCCGATGAAATACTGGCGGCTGTTGTGGAAGCTGTAGATGGAGCGCTGGTTGACGCTGTTCGGCACCCGGAATTCCCCGACCAGGTCGTCATCAGGGTCAAAGACGCTGAATCCGTCGTCGAAACAGCAGACGAGCATGTTACCGTAAAGATCCTGGGAGATATGGACCGTGGTATTGCCCAGCAGCCCGTCGGCGCCGGGGATCGCCTCGCCCCAGCTTTGCAGATCCTCGTTCCAGACATTCTGGCCTTCCCGGCGCAGGAGCTTCCAGACGTCGTTTCCCTCATCCCAGATCGTTATCCCGTTCCGCCATTCGTCCGGGCTCGTGTCGTTTACGTCGTAGGTGCCGAACCACTTGCGGTCACGGCTGTCCACGGCCACGGTGAAAACGTTGTCCGTGTGGATCGGGCTGTTGGCCACGGTGTAGGTTTCCCAGCCACCCTCCAGGTATCTGCTCGCGCCGAGCGCGCTCTTGCGCAGGGGCATGGTGTTCAGGACGCCGCTGGAGAACCAGGCCGCGTGGTTTTGGTCCGTGGCGATGTTGCGGATCTTGGGGAAGCCGATGGAATTCGGCTGGAAGCGGAGCCACTCTCCACCTTCAAATTTGAAGACCCCGTCGCCCCAAGAGCATAAGTAGACGTCGCCGTCAAAGCTCACAATTTTGCGGATGCTTTTGTCCCCCAGCCCGGCTTCGAACTCGGCCCAGTGCTTCACTTCACTGTCCGCGCCGATGCAGGTCATGAGCGTGTCGATATCCCTGGTGTAGAGCAGGAAATCCTCATTCCACATCCCGTAGGAAACCCAGATGTTGTTCAGATCGTCGATGCAGGCGCTGGCGATGATTTCGTTCAAAAGGACGGTATCCTGCGTGTGGCTTTCCCAGCCTGGTGTCCAGGGATCGCTGGAATGGGTGTGCACGGAATTGGGCAGCGCCACGAGAAGTTTCCCGACATTGGCGGAAAGGTGGTTCTCGTATCCGGCCGGCCAGGGTGCTCCTGCAAAGGCGTGCCAGCTGGAATCGATATCCAGGGAATCCAGGTGCACAAAGTTCACCCCCTGGGCGCTGCTGATATAAAGATAGTCGTTTTCGGCCAGGACCATGGCATCTATGGAATTGGAAAGCAGGCCTCCGCCGGTGTTCTGGGTGGTATATTCATGCAGGAGCAGGGGGAAATTCACGCCCTCGAGGTAATAGTAGGAAGCGAGCCCCGCGCTGGTTGCCACCAATATCTCGGAGCCGCGCTCGACGATGCTTCTCACGTTGTCCGAGGGCAGTCCGAGATCCGCGTCAAGCTGCTGCACGCCCTGGGGGCTCACGATGCTGATCCCGTTGTAGGCGCTGCCGAACCAGAAACTCTGGGAAAAATCTATGTATTCGATGTTGCGCACGTCGTTGGAGGCCAGGCCGTCGGCCGTGGTCCAGATCCCGCCTTCCCGCATCCCGGAGAATGACATATCCCCGCCGGCGGGGGGATAAACGAGTTCCACTACCCCGCCCCAGGTGGAGAAATAGACATTCCCCTGCTGTTCCATGAGGTCATATGCATGGCTGGTGTTGGTGATGGTCTGCCATTTGGAGGCATTTAGCCCCAGGCAGAACAACGCGATCAAGATGATGAGTATCGTTTTCTTCATTTCTTTTTCTCCTGCCGCATCAGGATATAGGCCGCCACCACCATCAGGATCAGCAATCCCAGAAGCAGCAGAAAAAGCACCCGCTTCGAGGAAAAGGAAAATCCGATGGCGATCAGCCCAAAGAGCAGTGTCACGGCATAAACTATCAGCGATATCGCTTTCTGGGAAAGCCCCAGGGCCATCATGGAATGGTGCAGGTGCGCCTTGTCGGCGGCAAAGATGCTGCCCATCCGCAGGCGGCGGAATATCGCCAGAACCATGTCCAGGACCGGGATGGCCAGGACGGACATGGGGATGATCAGGGTCATGGATGTGATCCCTTTGTACTGGGTCGTGCCGGCGGTCGCGATGGCCGCGATCACCAGTCCGTTGAACTGGGCGCCGGTCTCACCCAGAAATATCTTTGCCGGATGGAAGTTAAAGCGCAGAAAGGCCAGGTTCCCAGCCAGCAGGAGGGCCGAAAGGGCCGTCACCAGGACATTTTGCTCCTTGATGCCCACGATGAGCAGAATTCCGCAGACGATCACGCAGATCCCGCTGGCCAGGCCATCTATGCCGTCGATCAGGTTGATGGCATTCAGCACCACCAGATACCAGATGACGGTCACGGGAAAGGAAAACCAGCCGAGGACGAAGTCGTGGCCGAGGGGATTGGTAAGCGTATTCACCTTGAAGCCGATCAGATACATGATCACGGCCACCGCGATCTGCCAGAGCAGTTTGTAACGCACCTGGCTCTCATAGCGGTCGTCAGTCACGCCAAAGACAAGCACCAGAAGCTCCACTCCGGCCAGGTTCAGCATCATCCCTCCCAACTGGGGCGGAAGGAAGAATATCACGAGGATCACCTGGGCCAGAAGAATTGGCAGGGCAAAGGAAAGCCCGCCCGCCTCAGGCTTCATTTGGTTGTGGATCCGGCGTTCGCTGGGCTGCGCCAGGATACCGAGCTTATTGGAAAGCCGGATGTTAACCGGCGCCAGGATGTGGGTGAGCACATGGACACCCAAGCTCAGGACAAGGATCTGCAAGGCCAGATCGGAAGTCATCCCTCCTCCTCTTGACCGGGTTCAGGATGGCAGTAAAGCTCCAGATAGGAATCCACCATTTTTGGGTAATCGCAAATTTCTCTGACCCGCTCGCGGGCATAATTCCCCCGGGCAAAGGCCTCTTCTGGTTTGCCGGAGATACTTACCAGCGTTTCGATCAAGGCTGATTGGTCGTCCAAAGGCACAAGCCAGCCGCTTCCGGGATCCACAAGCTCGCTGATGGAGGGGATCCGGGAACCGATCACGGGCAGGCCGGCATGCATCGCCTCGATGATGCTGAAGGGCTGGGCCTCCCAGCGGGAATAGAGGATGAAGGCGTCAAAGATGCCCAACCACTTGGAAACGTCCGCATCCCAGCCCGGCAGGAGGACGCGCCCGTTCAAAGAATGTGTGCGCACGATCTGGCGGCACAGCCCAAGATACTCGCCATCCCCGAGCAGGATGAAGCGCAGCCGGGGCGCCTTTTTGCAGGCCCGGCAGGCCGCCGCGGTCAGGTTGACGACGTTCTTCTGCTGGGAGAAGCGGAGCGTGGAGCCAATGACAAAATCTTTCCTGTCGGGGTCGAAGCGGCGGCTGTCCGCGATGGACGCCAGCTTTTCCGCCTGGCTTGGAGGCAGGGCGTTATTGATGGTGATCGCCTTTTCGGGGGGCAGCAATCCCAGCCGCACGCATTTCTCCCGGTCTGAATCGTTGACAAAAGCCACTTTGTGGCAAAAGAGGTTGCCCAGGCCTTCCACCGCCATGAAGAATCTCTTCTTCAGCCAGCTCTGCCCCTCCTGAAACGCCGTGCCATGGGCTGTGTGCAGGATAAAAGGCACCTTGCAGAGGGTTGCCGCGACGCGTCCCAAGAGCCCCGTTTTGGATGAATTCGTGTGGACGATGTCAAACCGCTGCCGCTTCATCAAAAGAAGCATTTCCGCAAAGGCGGCCAGGTCCAGGGGCGATATCGGATGCCGCAGGAAGCGCAGGGGAACGTATTTGTAGCCCCTCTGTAATACCACATCCACAAATTCCCCGCCCGGTTTGCTGGCAACCCAGATCTCGAATTCATCCCCGGGAAGCCCTTCCAGCAAATGCAGGCTGAAATTCTGCACCCCGGAGAGCAGGGGTAAAAGCTGGATGTGCAGTATCTTTTTCACGATTCCCTATCCAGGCGGATGACTGTTATGGTGCCGGCGGGTATGTTGCTGAAACGCACGAGGTTGCCTTCAATACTGGCCGTCAGGCCCTCGATCTCCCTGATCTTGACATCGTTCAGCACCTGGAGGCTGAAATCCTCCAGTTCATCGGGGAAATAGACGCTGATCTCATATTCGGCCTCCTCGATGGTGATCTTGTTGCGCTTTTCCCACCAGTTGGCGATCTCCTCGGCGGTGGCGAGCCATATGTTATCCGGTTTGATGAGCGCCAGTATATAGCTGTAAAGCTTTTTGCAGTAAGGGATATCCGTGTAACTGGCCAAACTGAGATCGAGTCCGAATATCCCCCTGGTGCGCAGGGTGTTCTGGAAGAATTTCTTCGCCAGGTGTTTGGCGGCGTCTAGCTGCAGGATCTTGTAACGGCTTATTCTGAGCTGGTCGTCGTGGAACACCGTGGGCAATTCCCAATATCCGGCCTCGAGACCGGATATCCAGGGGCGGTAAGGAACTGAGATGCCGTTCAGATAGCCGGGGACCTCCTTCCGGGCGGTGCTTTGGCTGAAGCAAGGGCTCAGTTTGTTGTGCAGAGCGCGCAGGGTTTCATTCATCCGGTAATGCAGCTGCCGGATGCCGATCCTTTCCTTGTGGAGCTGGTGGAGCATGATCTGCTTGCGGGAGACAAAATCGTCCCGGGTGAGCTTATCCGCCGTCAGCAGCAGCCCCACATCGCCGCCCTGGCTCATGATCCGCTGGATCTCCTCCTGGAGGTCGGCGTCATCGAGGTTGTAATCGATGAATTCATTCTTTTCGGGAGCTATGAAAAAGGTGCTGCGGCAATCCGCTTGGCGTTCCAGATCAAGGAACTCATCAAAATTCCAGTACAATTCGAGATTGGTGAAGAGGAAGCGGAATTTCCCGGCCACGGAATGGAAAAACTGTCTCAGGTTCAGCGTAAAGAGCAGCGCCAGATCCGAAGCGACCGACAGGATCATGGAGGCGTAGCTGTATTTCTGGAGGCTGTCCACACTGTGCGAGAGGGTCGCCGCCGCCTGCTGGGCCTTTGGCCAGTACTGTTTTTGCACGATGTAAAGCCCCCTGGCGCGCGTGTGCTCCTTGATCATGCTGTCCACCAGCCAGAGGAGGTTGTCCACATAGGGCGTTTCACGGTGCTTGTCGAAGAGGCTTTCCTCCTGGGGGTAATATTCCTCACGGCCTTGATTCCTGCCTATGAGCGGTTCGAGCTCCGCCAGATGGAAAAAGATGTTGCCCACAAGGTCGAAATTGATCTTTCCCGCCTGGATGGAGCTCTCCGAATAATTTTCCGCCGGGAAGTCAAATTTGCGCACCGAGATCACGGGGGTCAGGGAAAGGAGTTTGATCGTCTTCAGGGACCGGCGAAGCTTCTCCACGTTATAGGTCTTGGGATCAAAGAGGTCCGGATCGCTCTGGATGAAGATGGTGATGTAGTGCCGGGCGATGCTTTTGAGCTCCTCACGGGTGGGATCCGTATAGCCGTAAATGAAGAGGATGTCGTTTTTCTTGAGCTGGCCGGTGTCCGAGATAAAGCAAAAGCTGTAGCCAAGGGTTTGGAATATAAAACTGAAGGCATACTTTATCTCATGCTGGAACCGGGTCAGCTTATAGTCTATGAAGATCGAGATCATTCCACATTATTACCATTATATTATTTTTATTCCTTCAAATCTATTTTTCCCATGATGTCAAGTAAAATCGCAATCCCGGGGCGGAGGGGGGCCCGATGCGTCGAAAAGAATGGAACACTGAAGAAGACGGAAAAGAGCGGAAAACCACAGAACAAAGAATGGAACGCAGATGACGCTGATCGATATGATCAATAATGATCTCATTTGAAGAGTGGAAGGGCAGGACCCTGATTCATGAAATATTCTCCATCAGCCAGGAGTTAAGCCCTGAAGGGGCGGCACACGTAGCGCAGGATTCCGATCCTGCGGAATGTACCGGCGCCTGCCAAAGCACCGAATCCTGCGTCATCCCGGGCTCTGACCCGGGATCCAGTATAGAACTCTGGTGGCCTGATCATCATGATCTTTGGAGTGGTGGTTGGGAAGTGTGAGTTCGGAACTCGGGTGTGGTTTGTGCCGCCCGCAAGGTCCGCGCTGATGAAAACCCCGCCGCAGGCGGGGTGTAGGACAATAGGCGGTGGCTTCAGCCATCGCTTTAAAGGTCTGGATATTTATCATATATGGCCCCACCCCTCCCCAAATGCAGATTGTTTCTGGATTTCGGGAGGGGTGGGGAATCCGGGGAATGTATTCCCAAAACTCCATCCATACCCGGGATAAATCCCGGGCCTATCGTCCTGCACCGGTGGACACCGTTTTTCCCGCCAGTTGCCAAGCGAGGGCCTCCAACGACCAGAATTACGGTGGGTTTCACTTTTAACCATTACGATCCCGGACATCCCTTGCATCCTGTTCATCCCTGATCTACATAAAGATCCTGTAGATCAGGTCATCAGGTAATCAGTGTTCAGTTCAGCGTAACTCTTAACTCTTAACTTGAAAAATCCGCGCCTTTCCGCTCGTTTCAGTGTTTTTCTTGTCCACCTACCCGTTTAGGTTAAATTTGATTCGCCCGCCACCCGTTCACCACGCACTGAGTTCCCGCCGAACCAGCGGGAAGTCAGCGCGAGGTGGGAGCGTTGTGGGCGGGTTGGGGAAATGGGAAAAAGCCCCGGAAAGTGATCCGGGGCTTACTGATTTAACCAGTTATCAGGAGATCAGGTATGTGTGTTTTCTTATATACTATTTCAGCATCAGCATCTTGCGCGTGGAGGTGAAATTCCTGGCCTCAAGCCGGTAGAAATACACACCGGAAGCCACGTTGCGGTTTGCCCTGTCCCTGCCGTCCCAGAGTATCCGGTGGGAGCCGGAGCCAAGGTCCCCGTTGGAGAGGACCTTCACCAACTGCCCCCTGACGTTGAAGATGCTTAGTTTCACGTTTCCCGACTCGGCCAGATCGAAAGATATGGTCGTGGTGGGATTGAACGGATTGGGGTAGTTATTGTGCAGTCTGGTAACCAACCCGGGCGTCTCATCCCCGGAATCGGAGGGATCATAGGGATATTGGAAGGACAAGGTGTCGCTGGGGCTGCCCTCGTTATTGAGGTACACGGCGCAGATGTA
>CAYRVG010000111.1:0-7726 GCA_964427765.1 uncultured Candidatus Cloacimonadota bacterium | reverse complement strand
CCCCGCCGCTATCGCCGTCTGCAGCGAAAGCAACCTCAAACTCGCCTCCGGGATCCTGCCTCTGAAAGGCCTCCTGGACGCGGGGGTAAACCTTTGTTTTGCCACGGACGGGGTTGCCAGCAACAACGACCTGGACATCCTGGCTGAAATGGACCTCACCGCCAAACTCCACAAGGCTGTGAACAACGATCCCTCCTTCCTGCCTGCCGCGAGGGTGCTGCAAATGGCCACCCGGGATGCCGCCAAAGCGCTGGGCGTGGGGAACAGGCGGGGTTCGCTGGAGCCCGGCAAAGACGCGGACATCTGCCTATTATCGCTCAAAGAGCTGGAGTGCCAGCCGGTTTACGATCCCCATTCCCACGTGGTTTACGCCCTCGGGGCGCGCCATGTCCGGGACGTCCTCATTGCCGGGGAGGTCGTGCTCAAAAATGGGAAACTCACCAAGGTGGACGAGGAGGAGATCGTCGCCACTGCCCGGGATACGCGGGAAACGGTGCTCCGGGAGCTGCGCAAATGACGACGATCAGGAACCGCCGCGCCCTGCACGATTACTACGTGATCCAGAAGTTCGAGGCCGGGATAGTGCTGGTGGGCAGCGAGATAAAATCCATCCGGGCCGGCAAGGTGAACTTCCGGGATAGCTACGCCCGGGTCCAGGACGGCGAGTGCTGGCTCATCAACCTGCATATCAGCCCCTGGGAAAAGGCCTCCCACTTCAACCACGATCCGGGGCGCAAACGCAAGCTGCTGCTGCATAAATACGAGATCCGCCGCCTGAGGATCAAGACCGAGGAACAGGGCATGACCATCGTGCCCCTGGAGATCAGCATCAACGAAAACGGCCTCTGCAAGGCCACCATCGCCCTCTGCAAGGGCAAAAAGACCTACGATAAACGGGAAGCCCTGCAAAAGAAAGACCTCGAGCGGGAACGCGCCCGCGCCCGCGACGAAAGATAATTTTCCCACTCCTGATTTTGAGGGCAAAAAAAACGGGCATCCTTGGTGGACACCCGTTTTTTAAGGACTGCGCTAAATTAGCGAGTATACAATATTAACTGTTATTCGGTTGCTTCCTGGGCAGCCTCTTCCATGTCGTCGATGGCCTGATCAGCTTCGTCCAGCATGGTATCGACCGCGGCTTCGGTGTCTTCGGCCATCTCTTCGATGGTTTCCTGTGCCTCTTGGGTTTCGGTCTGGCAGGCCGCGAAGGCGAGAATGCCGATGAGCATCATGGCGATAAGGGCTAATACGGTTAGTTTTTTCATTTTGATTCCTCCATAAGTGAAATCCATATTTTTTTGGTTTTTTCTTTTTGTTTGATGCAGTTTATAGCCTTGCCGGCGGCTTTTGTTTGAGCGGCGCTTCAGGCCGCGAAGCCTCTGGCAACCGCTCACACAGTCCTTACTCACAACTATGTACTTACATATTGTGTGCAACCATACAGAAAGCGCAAATTTTGGCAAGTTTTTTTTTAGAAACTGGCGTCCAGACCGGCGTGGATCATTCCCGAACCGGGATCGGGAAAGCCGTTTTCACGGTAGCCGAGGCCGTATTCGATGCTCAGGATGCCCAGCCTGGTGCGCACCCTGATGCCCAGCCCGGGCGCGAAGAGGTCCGCCCTGTAGCCTTCTCCGGGGCGCGCCAGCAGGCCGTGGTCGTAAAAGAGGTAGATCCTCGCCTGGGGTCCGATGCGGTGGCGCAGCTCGAGGTTTGCCCAGCCCAGGCGCCAGCTGGAGAATTCATCCTCGCGGTAGCCGCGCAGGGAGTTGAAGCCGCCCAGGCGGTATTGGAGGTAATCCGTGGAATCACGCACGGCCAGGCTGCGCAGGTGCATGCCCAAGGCGACGGTCCAGCGCGGGGAAAGCCCGAAATACTGGGTGTGGTCGGCCTCAAGGGCGTTGCTCCAGCGTCTGCCGGTGTCCGAATGCCGGATGCGGTAGGTGATCCCGGTCTGCATACCGCGGTTGGGGTTGAATCTGGCGTCCCGGCTGTCCAGGCGCCAGAAGGCGCCGGCGCTCCAGGCGGCGATATTCTCCGCTTTGCGGGAGCTTAAGGAATCGGTTTCATCCCAGGAGTAGAGGGTTATGCTTTCCCCGGAGAGCTGGGTCCCGTAGTTCTGGCTGCGGCTGTAGGAAAAAATATCCGCGCTCGCGGAGCTTTTGATCCAGGTGGAATCCCGCGCCTCGCGGCTGAGGAGGAGGTCCCCCGCCAGGGGGAAGGTGTGGGGCCCGGATTCGTGGTAGGCGAAGCTGAGCAGGTCGCTGAACGGGGTCTTGCGCCAGTTTAGGCCGATACTGCGGTCGCTGCCCCAGAGGTTCAGGAATCTGAGGTTGAGCAGCCCGGTGAGCTCCACCTCCCCGTCATCCCGGGAGAGGCCCAGAACCCCCTCCACATAGGTCATTTTGCCCTCCCCGATCCTGATCAGGACGCTGCTGGGGTCCACCGGCTCGATCAGGCAGGAGTTGATGTAGCTTTTGGCCAGAATGTTCTCCCGCGCCGCGTTGAGGACCTCCGGGGTGATCGCCTTGTCGCGTTCCAGCCCGGAAAGCTTCACGAGGGTACGGTCCCGCGTGTATTTGTTGCCCTCGAAATAAAAGTTCTCCAGTTGCAGCGGCCTGCCCTCGTCTATCCCGATATGGGCCGTGAGCCCCTCCCCCAGGGCCAGGGAATCCAGCTTCACCCGGGCAAAGAGGTAACCCCGGCGGTTGTATTCCCCCAATATCCTCTCCATCAGGGCGGGCAGCCTGGAGATGGGAACCTCCTCATCCTCCGCCAGAAGCAGGATCTCCCGCAGTTTGGCGGGGGTGAAATAGCGCAGGCCGGAAAAACTCAAGTTTGTCCTATCCGCCGCCAGAACCTCGCGGAGCCTGAAGCGCAGCTCGATCCCGCTCGCGGAGAGGGGGATGATCTCGGGGAAGGGGATCTCCACAAAGGGATGCCCGAGTTCGCCCAATCTGCTTTGCAGCCCGCCCAGGGCGGCGTTCACGGTCGCGGGGTCGTATTCCAGCCCGCTCTGCAGGTTGGCCGCCTCTTTTAGTTCCGCGGCGTCGATGGGGAAATCTGCCTCGAAACTGACCTTTTCGATCATCACGGCGCCGCAGCCCGCTGCGAAAAGAAGGGCCGCCAGCAAGCCGGGCAGGAACTTCACTTCACTACCCCCGGTCCGTCTTCAGGACGGCCAGGAAAGCTTCCTGGGGCACCGCCACGGAGCCGATATCCTTCATCTTTTTCTTGCCTTCCTTCTGTTTATCCAGCAGCTTGCGCTTGCGGGAGACGTCCCCGCCGTAGCATTTTGCCAGCACGTCCTTGCGCAGGGGGCGGATCGTGCTGCGGGCGATGATTGTGCCGCCGATGGCTGCCTGCAGAGCGATCTTGAAGAGGTGCCGTGGGATCACCTCCTCGAGGGTGTCCGTCACGCTCTTGCCCCAGTTGTGGGCCTTGTCCCGATGGCAGATGAAGCTCATGGCGTCCACCTTCTCGCCGTTGATGAGGATATCCACCTTCACCACGTCCGAGGGCCTGAAATCCTTGAATGCGTAATCCAGCGAGGCGTAGCCGCGGCTCACGGTCTTGAGTTTGTCATAAAAATCGAAGATGATCTCGATCAGGGGCATGTCGTAATGCAGCGCCACCCGCTTTTCGTCTATGTACTGTAGGTTTTTCTGGATCCCCCGGCGTTCCTGCGCCAGCTTCATGATGTTGCCGATATAATCCGTGGGCACGATGATCTCCGTTTCCATGAAGGGCTCGCTCACGCTCTCGATATGGGCGGGATCCGGGAAATCGATGGGGTTGTGGACCTCCAGCTCCTCGCCGTTCTTGAGCCGGATCAAAAAGCGGACGCTGGGCGTGGTGGCGATGATGGGGATGTTGTATTCCCGCAGCAAGCGCTCCTTGAAGATCTCCAGGTGCAGCATGCCCAAAAACCCGCAGCGGAAACCGTAGCCGAGGGCGGCGGAATTTTCCTTTTCATAGATGAGGGAGGCGTCGTTGAGCTTGAGCTTGGCAATGGAATCCACCAGGCCTTCGTAATCCTCGCCGTTGATGGGGAAGATGCCGGAATAGACCATCGGCTTCGGCTCCCGGAAGCCCGGCAGGGAGTTCTTGCAGCCGCCCTTGGCCAGGGTGATCGTGTCGCCCACGCGCGCGTCCGCCACCTCCTTGATATTGGCGATGATATATCCGGCCTCGCCCACGGTCAGTTCCTCCCGCGGAGCGAATTTGAGGCCCAGATGCCCGATCTCCTCGATGTCGTACTCCCGCTCTGTGGCGAAGAGCTTGATCCTGTCCCCCTTTTTCAGGGAGCCGTCGAAAAGGCGCACCAGCACGATCACGCCGCGGTACATGTCGAAATAGGAATCGAAGATCAGCGCCTTGGGCGGCGCGTCCGCCTCCCCCTTGGGAGCCGGAAGATGATCCACCACGGCGTTCAGGAGTTCGGTAACCCCGGTACCCTCCTTGGCGCTCACCTTGATGATGTCCTCCTCGCCGCAGCCCAGGATCTCCCTCAGGTCCTGACGCGTGCCCTCGATATCCGCCTTGGGCAGGTCGATCTTGTTCAGCGCGGGCAGGATCTCCAGGTTGTTCTCCATGGCCAGATACAGGTTGCTCATGGTCTGCGCCTCGATGCCCTGGGAGGCGTCCACCAAAAGGATGGCGCCCTCGCAGGAGGCCAGCGCGCGCGAGACCTCGTAGGAAAAATCCACGTGGCCCGGCGTGTCTATCAGGTTGAAGATCCAATCCTGGTCCCGGTAGCGGTGTATCATGCGCACCGCGTGGCTCTTGATCGTGATGCCCTTCTCCCGCTCGAGGTCCATGCTGTCCAAAACCTGCGCCATGTCCACCTTGCCCACCACGTGCGTGCTTTCCAGAAAGCGGTCCGCCAAAGTGGATTTGCCGTGGTCGATATGCGCCACGATGCAGAAGTTGCGGATCTGGTCCTGTTTCATCTATATATCCTTGATATTTATGATCTTGGATCGCGCCGGCCCGCTGCCGGGGACGCCACCTCACCCCAAACCACAATTGACAGGGTGCGCTTTTGTCAACAATTTAATCCTAATGACTCCTGCGGGGTCAAGCGTGGAAAGGTGTAATGGTAACGCGGAAAAGCACTGAAAAAGACCAAAAAACGCGGATGATAGAACTCTGATGACCTGATCGATATGATCTCTAACGTGGAAAGATGGAAGAGGTTCTATTTCCCCTTTTGTTGCGTTGGCCTCATTTCAAAAGGAAAGCCTTGCGGGAGAAGCTTTGCCTGCCTGCCTCCATGATTATTTGATAGACGCCGCTGGCACAGGCTATGCCGTTGGTGTCGCAGCCGTCCCAGATGATCCGGTGGCATCCAGCTTCCTTGCTGCCAAGCCGAAATTCGCGGAGCAATTGACCGCGCGCGTTGTAGATCCTGAAGCTGACTTCAGCCGTGGACCGGATGCTGAAAGGAATGAAGCAGACTGGATTGAAGGGGTTCGGATAGACCACCCCCAATTCCGTGACAAGCTGGCTTGGGGGCGAAGGTTCAGACCCTGTGGCGGAATAGACTAACGACACAGGACCGTGGAATTCGCAGCTGCCGTCCAGATCCAGGCATTGCAGCCAGTAATAATAGACCCCATCCGAAAACAGCTCGGAGTCTGTGAACATGTATGTCTGTTGGCTGGAGGTATTGGTGGCGGCGATCACTGGCGAGACGAGCAGAGCCTGCGCCGCGTCCCGAACCTGGGAACGGAAGATACAAAAGCCCAGCATATCAGTTTCAGACTGGGTCACCCAATTCAACCTTACCTGGTTAAGGCTGGTGTTCGTTACGGTGAAGTTTGATAGCACCACCGGCAGCTGTTCATCGAGAACAACGTCAGCTTGGTTGGACAAGGTTGAATAATTGCCGTTTTTATCCCTGGCGCGAACCTGGAAATAGTACTGGGCGCCTTGGGCCAGGTCGGTTATCGTGATGCCCTCGCAATCCTGCGAGGCCAGGTATTCATTGTCATTCCGGCCAAAAACCTGATAGTTCGATTCGCCGATCGGTTCTGTGGCGATCAGCACCTCATAGGTGTCAAAATCATAATCCGAGCTGGCCTCCCACGCCAGGGTCACGGACGTTTCCGTGTGCGCCGCCACGCTAAGCCCGGATGGGGCGGTGGGCGGAGAACCGTCGTTCATCTGGAACATTTCCACCAACATGGGTTCCATGTCATCGATCCAGCGCGAGTAGTAGCTGACGAAGTTGTCAAAGAGCGCGTCCATGTTCCATTGCGAATACGTCTCATCCCAGCCCCAAAACCACTTGTAGGTGCCATTTGTTTGCGCGTAGGCATTGGGCAGTTCATCCTGTTCAATGTGGAAGAAGGGCTCATAGACGTCGAAATCAGAAGTTTCGCTTTGCGTGTAGATCATCTGTAGGTTGCCCACGTAAGCAGGAAGGTCCACATCGGAGTTCACGGCGTATGTGTGTTCGCCGTCGGAAAACGTGAATTCATGCGTGCTGTAGTTCACGCTGTAAAAGTCGTTCAAATAGACAGCGGTGTGGGTGCCGACCGTGTTGGCGGGCATCATTAGATGCGTACCCTGGTTGATCAGGTCATGTTTGAGGTCGGAAAGGTCCCGGATGGGGAGGTTTGGGCAGGGCCGCGGATTGCCTGCCGATATCTGGCAATTGGCTTTGCCCGCGTGCTGATTCCAGTCGTAGGAATGGATCTGAGCGGAAAACTCACGCTGGTTGGTATCGGACCTGATCTTGTCCGCAAATTTCCTGTATGCTGCATGTAGAGGGTGGTTCGCGTTTCGAGTGGGATCGGACAGGGATTTGGAATTGTCGTAAACGCCCGAGTTCGTCCAGAGGACTTCCCTGCCGGCTCCGTTGATCAACAGATAGCGGGCGTTCCAGGTTTGAAAAGCCAGGCAGCCTATCAGCGGAGTGGGAAAATCGTCGCAGGGATGGGGAACAGTCACGATAACAGGCTTTATCCCATCGGGGCTGTAGATGAACAAACCCCAGCCATAGTCGAAAGCCCCATCTTCGTCATCATAGGTGTCTTCAGTTTCATTCCCGTCATAATCACCCGTGTTCGGGGTCTCACGGATGATGTAACAGGTCCGGCCGGTATCCTTGTCGTGGAATTCCACCACCTGGAAGGGAGCGTCGTTATTGTCGAAAACATCCTGCGCGCTTTGATAACTCCCCGTCGTGAAAAAATCCAGGGCATCGCTCCAATATTGGTTCTCAGCGGGGTTGGGGTCGCGAAAATCGCCAAAATCGCCGGATTGCTGGTCATATGGGGCGTAGGTGTTGTAGTTCGGACGGGCGATCCCCTCCGCCAGATGGGAGATCCAGTTGTCATACTGGCAGTTGGCCGCGGTCCCGGTCAAAAACTGCCGCAACGATGCCGTTTCCTCGACCAGCGCCCAAGCGGCGGTAAAGATAAAGCAGATCAAAATGGCCAACACAATCCTCATAATTGCTCCCATGAAACTTTATTCCATGAATATACATATAATTTTATAATCCTGAGTTGCTGTCAAGCTTTTTCGTGAATGCCTTTGTCCCGTCGCCTGCCGAAGCGCCGTAATAGGCGGCGCGGAAAGGCGCGGATAAATGGAACTCTTATGGCACTGATTGAAATGACCGTCGCAAAACTTAAGATTGATGGGTTGGAAGGGTGAAACCGCCTGTCATCCCGGCGCAGGCCGGGATCCAGTTCTTTTTTTGCTTGTCTGGATCCCG
>CAYRVG010000110.1:0-14089 GCA_964427765.1 uncultured Candidatus Cloacimonadota bacterium | reverse complement strand
GGCGAAAGCGGAATTGAGCGAAGAGTGCGTCGCCAAGGTTCAGAAATGCCGTGCTTATGTGGAAAAGATCATAGAGCGGGGGGACATCGTCTATGGGCTCACGACAGGATTCGGCAAATTCAGCACGGTCATCATCCCGCCGGAACATATCGCGGAACTGCAAAATAACCTGATCCACAGCCACGCCACGAGCGTAGGTCCGGCTTACAACACCCGGGAAACGAGGGGGATCCTGCTCCTGAGGATAAACGTTCTGGCGAAGGGGCATTCCGGCATCAGACTGCAGACCCTGCAGACTTTGGTTGATATGCTCAACAAGGGTGTCCACCCCATAATTCCCATGCGCGGATCGGTTGGCGCCAGCGGTGACCTTTCCCCCCTTTCCCATCTGGCATTGCCTTTGATCGGCGAAGGTAAGGCAGAGTTTGCCGGCGAGATCCTTCCCGGCGCCGAGGCCATGCGACGGGCCGGGATCCAGCCGGTGCGGCTTGAGGCCAAGGAAGGGCTGGCCTTGAACAACGGTACCCAGGTGATGACCGCCCTGGGGGTTTTGAATCTGCTCGAGGCAGAGAGATTGTGCCGTCAGGCGGACGTCATCGCCGCAGCTTCAATTGATGCCTTGAAAGGCACACCCAACGCCTTTGACGAACTCATCCACGTTTTACGTCCGCACAAAGGCCAGATCGATAGCGCGGCAAACCTGCGCCAACTGCTGAAAAACAGCCCCCTGCGGGAATCCCACCGCAATTGCGAGAACGTCCAGGATCCTTACAGTTTGCGCTGTACACCGCAGGTCCATGGGGCAGTGCGCGAAACGCTTGCCTTTGTACGCGGGATACTGGAGACAGAGGTCAATTCGGCAACGGACAATCCGCTTATCTTTCCGGATGAGGGAAAGGTCATATCCGGCGGGAATTTCCACGGTGAGCCGATCGCGATTGCCCTGGACGCGCTTGCCATAGCCATAGCAGAGCTGGCCTCCATCTCGGAAAGGCGCATGGAGCAGATGCTGAATCCAGCCCTCAACCGCGGTCTGACACCATTTCTCGCCAAGCGCCCGGGTATCGATTCGGGTTATATGATAGTGCAGCTCACCGCCGCCTCGCTGGTATCCGAAAACAAGGTCCTGACCCATCCCGCCAGCGTTGACAGCATTCCCAATTCCGCCAATCAGGAGGACCACGTCAGCATGGGCTCCATTTCCGCGAACAAGCTGAGGCAGGTGGTGGAAAACGTGAGATGCGTCCTCGCCATAGAACTACTGATCGCCTGCCAGGCACTGGATCAAAGGGGAATTGCTTCCTCGCCGCCGGTGGAGGGCGTTAAACAGCTTTTCCGAAAGGAAGTTCCAAGCTTGGAGGAGGATAGGATAGCCTATCCGGACGTAAATACGTC
Organism: uncultured Candidatus Cloacimonadota bacterium; assembly: GCA_964427765.1. GTDB lineage: Bacteria > Cloacimonadota > Cloacimonadia > Cloacimonadales > Cloacimonadaceae > Syntrophosphaera. The sequence goes on along the minus strand of CAYRVG010000110.1, from coordinate 12,694 downwards.
CATCGCTTTTTTGGAATCTTCAGCAATGCTGGACGCGGTTTCGCAGGCGGGGATAGATTTGCGTTGACAGAATATTTCACCTCAGCCGGACTGGTAATATGAGAAAATCGATACTTTTGCTGTTGCTTATAGGACTGCTGGCCTTTTCCTGCGGGCTGAACAATACGATGTACAACGCCCGCAAGTATTTCGAGGCCGCCCGGGAGCGTCCGCTCAACGCCAACGGCCATCCCAATCCGCAGGCGATCCAGGAATACACCAAGGCGATCAAGAAATGCGGCATCATTCTCAGCCGTGAGAAATCCGGGCGCAATACCGACGACGCGCTCTTCCTGATGGCCAAGGCCCTTTATTACAAGGGCAACAGCGCGTTCCAGGCCAAGGACCAGTTCGAGACATTGATCAACGGCTTTCCTGAAAGCCCGTTTTACAGTGAGGCGCATATCTACCTGGCCAGGGTCCTGAGGGAGATAAACCGCAAGGAGGAAGCGGAAACACTTCTGGAAACATTCGTCAATGACCCCGAGCACGAGGATTGGCATCCGGAGGCCCTGCTCACTTTAACCGAATTTGAAATTGAAGACCTCGATTACAACAGGGCGCAGTACTGGCTGGAAAAGATAATCACCCAGTATCCCAAGTCAGACGAATACCGCGAGGCCTTTTTCCTCTTTGGTAAAAACTATTTCATCCAGGAGGATTACGCCGCCTCCCTGAGGGAATTTCAACGTATCTCCACAGCCCGCCGCATTCCCCAGTCATTGAAGCTGGAAGCCCGTAACTACATCGCCCTGAACCAGTTCCTGCTCGGTGAAACCGATGAGAGTTGGAAAACGATCATAAAGCTCATCAGGGATGAGAACCGTCCGGAAGAATTATCCCAGGCCAAAGTCATCAAGGGCAGGCTCCATTTTGCCAGGGGAGAGGATGAGGATGGCATCGCGGAACTGGAGGGCGTCACCCAGGCCTACCCCCGCACCGAAAGCTCCTCCCAGGCCCAATATTACCTCGCGGAGCACTATTTCCACCAGGCAAAGGACCTGGATAAAGCCCTTGCGGCATACAACAAGGCCAAATCTGAATTTTCACAGTCGGAACTGGCAGAAACGGCCCAGCAGAAAGCCGCGGCCATAAACCAGCTGAAACAGGGATCGACCCTGGACCAGGAGGCCAACCTACAGCAATTTGTGGATCACCATATTGCCGCCGCGGAAAACTATTACAGCCAGTTTGCCCTGCGGGATTCGGCCATCGTGATGTACCAGCGCCTCATCGATTCAAAGGACAGCCTCAGCGTGCTCAAAGATTCCCTGAATGCTCTGGCGCGGGATAAACAAGCCCTCATCGATTCCCTCACGGCTCAGCTGGAATTATTGCCCGAACCGGTTTCCGAAGACAGTTTGGAGATCACCGACAGCCTCGCGGCAATGGATGAGATCGTTCCCCAGGATTCCCTGGCGGTGGCGGACAGCCTTAAGACCATTCCCGGGCAGGAGATGCAGGAACAGGCTCCCGCGGATAGCCAGAAAGTGGTTGCCGAAGATGAACCCACCGCGGAAACTGATGCCGCGGCCAACGCAGGAGCGGCGGATGAAATTGGGAGCGGCGCGGTGATCCCTAAGGCGGACAGTTTGAATATGACGGAATTTGAAGAAGTATCCGATTCCACCTCCCTGCCGGACAGTTTGGGAGGTTCCCCGGAGGATATGAATGAGCCGGAAATTCCGGATAGCAGCGCGGTTGCGGAAGAAGGGGAGGATACCAAGCCCCCTCCCGATCCGGCGGAACAGCGCAGGATCCTGGAGCAGCGGCTGACCGCGGCGCAAACCGAGCTCTCCGCGCTGGAAAGCCGTTTGGCAAGCCTGGATGGCATTTTCCAGAGCTATGAGCAGGAGTATATCCCCCTGGCACTTTTCTCGCAGGCCAATATCTACAACAGGTCCGGCGCGGACAGCACTCTCATTGAGGCCATTCACACCAGGATGGAGAAGGAGTACCCCGGCAATAAATACACGAACGCCCTCGAGGCAATGCTCACGGATGCTCCCATCCGTTTGGTCGATCCCATTGAAGAAGCCCAGGAACTCAGACTGGACAATGCTTTGGACTTGGCGGAAACACAGCCGGACTCCATGCTGGTCATCCTCAATGAACTTACGGAATCCGAATATACGCCCATAAAGGTCAGGGCAAACTTCCGGCTGGGCTGGTATTACACCTTCGAAGAGCCGGATACGACCCTGGCCAGGCCCCATCTGGAAGAGGTTCTGAACCTCGAACAGCAGGGTGATTATGCCCAGATGACAACCAGATTCTTCGACGGCAGTAAATTCAACCTGAATCCTTTTGACGAACTGGCCGCCTCCATCGCCGAGGCGGACAGCCTCAAAATGCTGCGCGAAATGGAAGCCCAGGCGGACAGCCTGGACAAAATCGAAGATATCGTTGCTGAGGATGATAGTTTGGATCTGGCTGCGGATTCGACCGCGGTGGACGATTCTCTGGCCAAACCAGAGGAGCCCGAAGAAAAAACGGAAGGGGAGGAGGAGAACGGGATCCAAACCGGGGAGGACGGCGAGCGTGAAACAACCGAAACGCCTGACCGCAAGGAAGATCCGCCTGAGGACACTTTGCCTGATGAACCTCTGCCGGATGACGGCAATCCAGACTCACAGGTTCGACCGCCTGATGAACCTTCGGGGTGAAACATCCATCCTTAGCGGCCAGAATTTCTATCTGCGCCTGCTGCTCCTTATCCTGCTATTCATTGGGGCCGTGGAAGCTTCCTTAAGGCAGGTTTGCGCGCTCACATTGCTTTTTTTGCTGTTCATGCTGCTGGATCTAGGGCTCTATCCCAAGCTATTGAAGGGATTGCGGATCAGCCTGCCCTTTTTTGCGGCTTACTGGCTGTTTGCCACCCTGTTCAGGACGGATTTCCCTGCCATGGCCCTTTTCACCGCCAGGATCCTGCTTTTCATCGTGGCCACGGTTTACGCCTTCGGCAACCTCAGCTTGCAGAGGGTCCTCCACGATACCCGCGGCCTGAGGAAACACAAATGGGGCGAGAGCCTCATCCACTATCTGCTGGCGACGGCGTTGTTCATCCGTGCCTATGCCAAATATTTTACCCGCCACAAACCCAACGCGGGCAGCAGCATAGGTTCTGTTCTGGATGGCATGATCAGCGCGGGAACCAAAGTGTACAGAACGACTGGCGCGGTGGAAAGGCATATGTGGACGATGCTGAGGGAAAAGCGGGAAAATCCGGAAAGCACCCCGGGAAACCTCATCGCCCTGAGCCTGATGGCCATGCTGGTGCTTGTAACTTCATTTTGAGGAGAATATGGCGCGATACCTGATCCGGGTGATGTATGACGGCGCTGCTTTTCGCGGCTGGCAGGTTCAGTGCGCAGGACGTAGCATACAGGGTGATCTGATCTCCGCCTTCCGCCAGTTGGGGGTAAAACACCCCGGGGTGACCGGATCCGGGCGCACGGACGCGGGCGTGCACGCTCTGGCGCATTTCGCCCACTTCAATTACAAGGGGAGGATGACCCCCCGCCAATTGCTGCTGGCCTTGAATACCAAGCTGAGGGATGACCTCCTTGTTACAGGGGTCTGGCCGGTGGCGGACGATTTTCACGCCCGCTACCAAGCGATGTCGCGCAGCTACATTTATCTGCATGCCAAACACAAGACCCCCCTCAACCGCCTCCACACGGGATTCATGCCCCGTACAAAGTTCAAGTTTGAAGCGCTTCAGAATCTGGCAAAGGTCCTGAAGGGCAGCCACGACTTCACCTCCCTTTCCAGGGATAACCCGCTGGTGCCCAATCATATCTGCGATGTCACCCAACTCGATATCTCGGATCGCGGCCAGATCATCAGGTTTGATATCACCGCGGACCGCTTTCTGCACAACATGGTACGCCGCATCGTCGGCACGATCGTAAACCTGGCGCATCAAGGTTTGGGACCAGATGAATTGAGCCGCCTACTGAAGGAAAAGAATCCCCGCCAGAGGCATGTGGTCACCGCTCCGGCGCAGGGTTTGTACCTTACAAATGTGCGTTATCCGGATTTGCAGCTTGACGAAACTCCCCACCCGCTGATTGATGAATTTCTATGAGGTAATGAATGGAATATAAGATCCCCCGCGGAACCTACGACATCCTGCCCAAGCAAAGCTTCAAATGGCAAAGGATGATCTCGGCCTTTGAAGGTATCGCCGCCAGTTACGGCTATGAGGAGATCGTCACGCCCATATTCGAGCAGGCCTCGCTTTTTGAGCGCTCATCCGGGGAAAGCTCGGACGTCATCAAAAAGGAAATGTACCGGTTTACGGATAGGAAGGGCCGGAATTTCGCCCTGCGCCCCGAAGGCACGGCGCCCGTGGTGCGCAGTTACGTGGAAAACCGGATGGACATAGGTTCCTCCACCAAAAAGCTCTATTACACCGGACCCATGTTCCGCTACGACCGCCCCCAGGCAGGCCGCCACCGCCAGTTCTACCAATACGGGGTCGAATTCATCGGCAGCGACAATCCCTATTACGACGCGGAGGTCATCTCGATCCTCTGGAATTACCTCTGGAAGCTGGGGATACGCAGGATGCGTCTGGAATTGAACAGCGTCGGTTGCCCCGCCTGCTCACAGACCTATGACAAAGCGCTGCGCGCATATTTTAAGCCCCATCTGGATGAACTTTGTCCTGATTGCCAGATCCGCTTTGAGCAGAACCCCCGCCGCCTGCTGGATTGCAAGGTCAAAACCTGCAGGAAGATAGCCGCCGGAGCGCCTTCGCAGCTCGATTATCTGGATGAGGCTTGCCGGGTTCATTTTGCCAGCGTGCAGGGTTATCTGAAGCTGATGAACATTCCCTTCACCATCAATCCCCGCATTGTGCGCGGGCTGGATTATTATACGAACACAGCCTTTGAGATCATCTACGATGGCATCGGCGCGCAAAATTCCATCGCCGGCGGCGGGCGCTACAACGGCTTGATAGAACAGTTCGGCGGCAAAAGCGTCCCCGCGATCGGCTTTGCCGGAGGTTTTGAACGCCTCCTTCTCGCCCTGGAGGATGAGGGTGTTTCCCTGGGCAAAATCCCCGTCCCTGATGTGTATGTGATCACGATGGGGCAAGCGGCGCGGGACCTGGCCATACCCCACATCAACGCGTTGAGGGCCAGGGGTGTACGGACGGAGTTCGATCCCGATAAAACCTCCCTCAAAGCCCAGTTCAAGGCCGCTGATGGCTGCAAAGCCCGCTTCGCGATGGTCATTGGCGAGGATGAGGTAAAATCCGGCAAAGTGATCCTCAAAGACCTGCAGAGCGGCGAGCAGAAAGAGATCGCGCTGGAACCCCTGGAAGGGGTCGTCTCCATACTCCGCCCGTAGGGGCGGGCTTAGGTAAGCTTTTTCCAAACGGGGGGATTGGAATCCGCCTCCACGCTTTGATTCGATAACCCCGCCATTCGCCCGCCACTGCCTGAGTAAACGCCGGATCAGCGTTTAGCCAGGCAGTGATGAACGCGTGGCGGGTACGCTGGATCAAGGTATCAGATCATATGTTGATGAGCATATTCTATATTACCAGAGTAGGTTTCCTGCGTTCCCATCATCCTGCCCACATAATAACAGGCCCTGCCCGGACATGGGAAAACGGACCCAAAAGCCGTTTTTGGCTTCAGGGTCCGTAATGGTTCACTCCAAATGTGCCCCAGGCAAAGGGGGCGGCGTCAGAGATATTTGTGGATCTTGCCTTCCACCAGTTCGCGGATCTCGTTCATCCGGGCTTCGGATTCCGCTTCAAAACGGGTTACGAGGACGGGCGTCGTGTTTGAAGCGCGCACCAATCCCCATCCATCGTCGAAGGTTATCCGCGCGCCATCTATGTCATTGACGTCATAACCCTCGGTCTTGAATTCCTCGCAGACCTTTTCCACAACCTCGAACTTGCGTTCGTCGTCGCATTTGATGTGCAGTTCCGGAGTGTTGAACATTTTGGGCTGGTCGGCCAGATAGGCGCTGACGGGTTCATCCGTTTTGGAGACGATCTCCAGAAAACGGCAGGCGGCGTATATGGCGTCGTCAAAGCCAAGGTAGCGGTCGGCGAGGAAGACGTGCCCGCTCATCTCGCCGGCGAATTCCACCCCCAGTTCCTTCATCTTCATCTTGATGTTGGCATGGCCGGTCTTGTACATGATGGCCCTGCCGCCGCGTTTGCGGATGTCGTCGTAGAGGTTCTTGGAGCATTTGACGTCCGCGATGATGGTCCTGCCAGGGCTTTTATCCAGGTAGTCGCGGGCCAGGATGTTCAGGATCTGGTCGCCATAAAGCATTTTGCCTGTTTCGTCCACGACGCCGATGCGGTCGCCATCCCCGTCAAGTCCGATGCCAACCTCGTAACCGCCCTCAATGACGGCTTTTGAGAGATCCGCCATATTCTTCTCGACGGTGGGGTCCGGATGGTGGTTGGGGAAGGTGCCGTCTGGTTCGCAGTAAAGTTCCTTAACTTCGCAGCCCAGGCGTTTCAGGATCACTGGCAGATATGGGCCGCCCATGCCGTTGCCGCCGTCCACAGCCACTTTCACGGGGCGTGCCAATTTGATGTCGGAAATGATGTAATCCAGGTAGTCAGCGTCTATGGAGGCGTTTTTGGTGTAATTTCCCTCACCGGTGGCAAATTCACCCTTCAGGATTATCTGCAGCACCTTCTGGAGTTCTTCGGCATAAACCGAGGCGAGGCCCAGGTTGAGTTTGCAGCCGTTGTATTGGGAGGGGTTGTGGCTGGCGGTGACCATCGCGCCGCCGTCCATGCCCAGCCTCCAGATCGCGTAGTAAAGCACCGGAGTGGCCACCATTCCGATGTCCGTGACATCGCAGCCAGTTTCCAGGGCACCTTTGGTGAAAGCGGCCATCATGGCGGGGGTGGTGAGCCGCGCGTCTCCGCCCAGCACTATCGTTTGACCGTCCTTCTGGCGCAGATAGGTGCCAAATCCTTTGCCGATCAGGTAGTAAGATTCCTCATTCAGGTCCTCGTTTACGATCCCCCTGATGTCGTATTGTCTGAATACTGTTGGTTCGATCATTTATAACCTCTTTATTGCGTTGATATGAATTCTTTGAGTATGGGCAGCATCAAGTGAAGCGCCCTTGCGCGGTGGGAAACCCTGTTCTTTTCCGAGTCGGTCATTTCCGCGTAGGTTTTGCCGGATCCTTCCGGCTCAAAGATGGAATCGTAGCCAAAGCCATTTTCACCGCGCTCCTGAAAGGTGATCGCGCCCGGCATGACGCCCTCTTTGATGGCGATGATGCCATCCGGCGCGGCCAGGGCTACGCAGGTTTTGAATTCCGCCTGCCGTTCCCTCGCTGTGTCCATCCGGCGCAACACTTTGTCCCGATTGTCCTTGTAGCTGCAGTGCTCGCCGGCAAAGCGGGCCGCCCTCACCCCCGGCTCCATGTCCAGGGCAGGGATGAAGAGGCCGGTATCGTCTGCCAGGCAGGGTAAAGCGGTGTTTTGCGCCGCTTCCAGGGCTTTTTTCATGGCGTTTCCCGAGATCGTGTCCCGGTCTTCAACTGTTGCCGGCAGTTCGGGAAAATCCTTCAGGGTCAGGAGCTGCACGTCCAATCCCGCGAGCAGTACGCGGATCTCGCTGATCTTGTCCAGATTGTTGGAAGCGATCAAAAGCCGGGTCATCTGCGATTTGAGCGCATGAAATTCCTAATGCGCCGCATGATATTTCTATCCAGGAACCTTTCCGCGACCGCGGAGATCCTTTGCAGCAGGTCAAGCACGTCGCCCTCTCCGCTCCAGTTATCTTCGAGGACCTTTTTGTCCGTCTCGTTGAGCAGCAGATTCAGGCCCATGACCACCAGAACGAGGTCGTCAACGTAGCCGATCACGGGGATGAAATCCGGAATGATGTCTATGGGCATCATCACGTAGGCGATTATCCCGCCAAGTTTCAATTTGTGCTTCAGCGGCACCCTTTTATCTATGGTGACGCGGCAGATCAGAATGAAAAGATCCGGCAGCAGGAAAAGGTATTCGGAAAGCTTGTTGACCCTGTTGCCGGTTTTCTGGTTCGCCCAGCCCTTGGCCTGCCGGCGCAGTTTTTCATAGAACTGAAGTTTGTCCGGATCGATATCCACGATCCTTTCCTCAATTTTTACCTGTTCTTCGATGGGGATTTCCCGTCCCTCAAAAATTTCGTCGTTCATAAGCACCTCTATATTTCATAATTTAATGGGATATATAATAAGTCAATAACTTTTTTCATCCGGCACTCTGGAGTTTCTTGTAACTATCCACCAACTTTGAGTTAAATTCAGTGTACACGAGCACATAAAAAAACGCCGGAGAATGAACTCCGGCGCTGTTTATTTTTTTGATATACGTTGTCAGCGTATGGCGGCCATCGCAGCTGCAAGGCGCGCGATCGGCACTCTGTAGGGGGAGCAGCTCACGTAGTTCATGCCAACCCGGTGGCAGAATTCAACCGAACTGGGCTCTCCGCCGTGTTCGCCGCAGATCCCGACCTTCAGATCCGGCCTGGTCTTGCGTCCGCGTTCAGTTCCCATCTGAACGAGTTGTCCCACCCCTTCCTGATCGAGGACCTGGAAGGGATCGTGTTTGAGCAGATTCTTGGCCAGATACACGGGCAGGAAGACCCCGGCGTCGTCACGCGAATAGCCGAAGGTCATCTGGGTGAGGTCGTTGGTTCCGAAGCTGAAGAATTCAGCGTCTTTGGCAACCAGGTCCGCTGTCAGGGCGGCGCGCGGGATCTCGATCATGGTTCCCACGAGGTATTCCACCCTGGCGTCTTTTTCCTCAAAGACCTTTTCCGCGGTGGCGCGGATGATCTCTTCCTGCATCTTGAATTCGGCCTGGGTGCCGATCAGCGGGACCATGATCTCCGGAAGGACTTTCACACCCTTGGCTTGGACGTTGATGGCTGCTTCGATGATCGCTTTGGCCTGCATCTCGGTGATCTCGGGATAGGTGTTTCCCAGGCGGCAACCGCGGTGTCCGAGCATGGGGTTCATCTCATGCAAAGAGTTCACGCGATCCCTCACTTTCTGCAGTTCGACGCCCAGTTCGTCCGCCAGTTCCTTTTGCTGCTCTTCTTCATGGGGCACGAATTCATGCAGGGGGGGGTCCAGCAGGCGGATTGTGACCGGGAATCCGTCCATGGCGGTGAAGATGCCTTCAAAATCCGAACGTTGCATGGGCAGGAGCTTGTCGAGCGCTTTGCGGCGTCCTTTCTCATTATCGGCGAGGATCATCTCGCGCATCGCCCTGATGCGGTCGCCTTCAAAGAACATGTGTTCCGTACGGCAGAGTCCGATCCCCTTGGCACCGAATTTGCGGGCGACGGTGGCGTCTTTGGGGGTGTCGGCATTGGTGCGGACGTACATCCGGCTGTGCTTTTCCGCCAGGTCCATGATCTCGCCAAAATCTCCGCTCATTTCAGGATCGACGGTTTCGATCTTGCCTTCCAGAACCTGTCCGGTGCTGCCGTTGAGGGAGATCCAATCTCCCTCCTTGTAGATGTTTCCATCCACGGTCATGGTGCGGTTTTTGTAATCTATGACGAGCGAACCCGCGCCAGCGACGCAGCATTTGCCCATTCCCCTGGCCACGACCGCGGCGTGGGAGGTCATTCCGCCCCTGGCGGTGAGGATACCCCTGGCCACGTTCATGCCGCGCAGGTCTTCGGGCGAAGTTTCAATGCGGCAAAGGATCACCTTCCTGCCTTCGTTTGCCCAGGTTTCCGCGTCGTGGGCGAAGAAAACGATCTGACCGGTTGCGGCGCCGGGAGAGGCGGGCAGGCCTTTGGCAATGACCTTCGCTCCAGCAAGGGCCGCGCGGGAGAAGACGGGGTGTAAAAGTTCGTCCAGTTTTTTCGGCTCCATGCGTAGCAGGGCTGTCTTTTCATCTATCAGTCCTTCGCGGATCATGTCCATGGCGACCTTCACCATGGCAAATCCGGTGCGCTTGCCGTTACGGGTCTGCAACAGCCAGAGCTTTCCTTCCTGGATGGTGAATTCCAGGTCCTGCATGTCTTTGGCATGGGTTTCCAGTTTGTGCTGGATCTCAAAAAGTTCCTTGTAAACATCAGGCATGGTCTCTTCCAGGGAGGGATATTTGGCCTGACGTTCCTCCTCGCTTATACCTTGCAGTTTCGCCCAACGCCGTGAACCTTCCCGGGTTATCTCCTGGGGTGTCCGGATCCCGGCGACCACGTCCTCGCCCTGGGCGTTGATGAGGTATTCGCCGTTGAAGATGTTCTCCCCGGTGGCGGCGTCGCGCGTGAAGGCGACTCCCGTGGCGCTGGTATCGCCCATGTTGCCAAACACCATGGCCTGGACGTTCACGGCGGTGCCCCAGTCGTCGGGAATGCCGTTGATCTGGCGGTAGTATATCGCGCGGTCGTTGTTCCAGCTATTGAAGACGGCAAAGATGGCTCCCCAGAGCTGTTCCCAGGGATCATCGGGGAAATCGTGGCCGGTGTTGTCCTTGACCGCTTTTTTAAACCTTGCCACCAGCTCCTTCAGGTCTTTGGCGTCCAGTTCAAGGTCGTTTTCCACGCCCTTTTCTTTTTTCATCGCGTGGATTATCACTTCAAAGGGATCTTCCTCTTCCTTGCTGGCGGGCTTGAGGCCCAGCACAACGTCGCCATACATTTGCACGAAACGGCGGTAGCTGTCCCAGGCAAAGCGTTCGTTACCGGTTTTTTTGATGATGCCCTGGATGGCATTGTCATTCAAACCGAGGTTGAGGATGGTGTCCATCATGCCCGGCATGGAAGCGCGGGCCCCGGAACGCACGGAGACCAGCAGGGGGTTCTCCTGGGAACCGAATTGCATGTGCATCAGGTTCTCAATATGTTGGACGGCTTCTTTGAGCTTGTCCGTAAGCAGCTCACGCATGCGCTCTTCACCGAACTTGGTAAATTCGATGCAGGCATCGGTTGTGATCGTGAATCCAGGGGGGACCGGCACGCCGATCAGGTTCATTTCAGCCAGATTGGCACCTTTCCCGCCCAGGAGGTTCTTCATTTCGGCCTTACCCTCGGCGTTACCGTCGCCGAACAGGTAAATACGTTTTGTATCAGGCATTTATCCTCCAGTATTGAATAAATTTCTTGTTTCTCTCACTAATTTTTCAAAACTGAGATTTTGTCAATAACAAATCCCCGTAACCTCCGCATGATATTGGTTATAACATGTATGGCCTGCTCTCTCGCCTGGTGTGCTGATATGCTGTGAGTTTTTAGGTTGCTCAGGATTGACAGGGGATTGGGCGGACTGAAGAAAAAAAACTTTACAGATTGAAGCCTGTTTTTATCTTGTATATCTGAACTAAGCTGAGTTTATTTCACAAGTATAAAGTATTGTAAGGAAAAGCGATGAAAAAGTTACTTGTCTTGCTCTTTGTCCTGTTGTGTATCGGGCAAATAGCTGCCAAAGTGGATTTGAATACCGCCACCCTGAGTGAGCTGCTGCAGCTTCCCCTCACTGAGAAGCAGGCGCGCGATATCATTGACTATCGCGAGCACATTGCCATTTTCAGCGACATTTACGAGCTGCGGGAGATCCCATCCATCGATCAGGAGACCCTTCTGGAATTGAGGGATCTGGTGGTCGTATCCCTCTACATTGAGGAGGATGAGGTGGCTGCCAGGCGCGAGGAGATACGTGACCTTCTGGAAAGGCTGGACAGCGATGAAGGCGCTTCGGAAGGGATGGCGGACGTTTGGGAGGATTACCTGATGACCCCCCACAACGTGAACAAGATGTTCTATGACGATCTGATCAGCCTGCCCAATGTCTCATCCGTGGACGCCGTGGGGATCCAGAAGCGGATCGCCCTGGGAGACAGCATAGGGGATATGAGAGACCTGCGTAATACCGTGGGGCTTTCCTATTATGGCTATTACAACCTCCGCAACTATGTCTATTACAAGGATCCGCCGGTGTCCGAGCGCTTGATGTGGGACGCGAAACTCCAATATCGGACGCGTTACTGGGAGGAAGGCCAATACGACATGTATCACGAATCCTTCCTGCGCAGCGACTACGGGGATTCCTCCGTGGAGATCCCGCACCGCAAGGATCTGGCCTACTGGGGGTATTTCAATATGGATGAGATCGATCCGGACGTCCAGGTTAAACTGCGGGCCCGTTACGGCAATCAAGTCAAGATGGGCTGGATGTATAACAACGCGCGCGGCGAAACCCCGATCAAGGACAAGGACGCGGATGAGATCATCGCCGATTCCAAGTTTTACACGGGCTTTGACAATCTGGAAATGCCCTGGATAAAGAACACGCGCCTGAAAATGTATCTCGGCCATTACCGCGCCACCTACGGCGAAGGCCTGGTGATGGAAAACACCGACTTCTACAGCGCGCGCAAGACAGGTTATGGATTCAGCAAACGCATCCTGGGGATCACGCCGGACCTTTCCCGCACCCAGGAATACGCCCTCCGCGGCACGGCGCTGGAACTGAACAATCCCTATTTTTCCGTTTCTGCCTGGCTGTCCCAGGATGTGAAGGACGCGGTGGTCTATCTGGATGAAGAGGGGAACACGGTTCAAGAGGATGGCAAGGACAAGATCTTCAGCTACGTGGTGCCCAGCATCCGCTTTGACAACGATGAACTGCGTGAGGCCGAGGCCTA
>CAYRVG010000109.1:0-4307 GCA_964427765.1 uncultured Candidatus Cloacimonadota bacterium | reverse complement strand
CAGGACTATATTTCGTTTTATTATGACTATTGTCCCTTCGGAACACCCGGCGACCGTGACATGGGCCAATCCAGAAGCACGAACAGGCATTATCCTCTCAACGTGCGCGTCAGGCAGATGTCCTATCAGTGGAGTTACGATTACATCAAAAACCTCGTTTACGTTGAATTCGATGTCACGAACATGAACATCACCACCCAGGACACACTTTTCGATTGCGCCATGGGCGTATACATGGATTGCGACTGCGGTCCCCAGAGTTGGGGATCAGAGAAAGCCGCAGACGATAAATCCGGTTACGTCAAGGGTGAGGGATATGAATTTGCCTATACCTATGATGACGATGGCGATGGTGGCCTGACAACGGGTCTGGTGGGTTCGCGCGTCTGTACTCCCGACCCCGAGCAGTTGCAGTTCCACTGCTGGTATTGGAAAGTCGGTGACGGTCCTGATGATTTCAATCCTTATTCATTCAATTTTTCCCCCCGCAGAACCGCGAATGAGAAATACTGGCTTCTGACGGGAATAAATCCCAACGAGACCAAATTCGCCCCTCTGCGTCCGGAGCAGGATGATATCACCGAATATGAGCAGCCGTCACCCAACGACACCCGGTTCCTTTTCTCCTTCTACGGGGATATGGAAGGTTATGAAAATCCTACTGATGCCTCCTGGAACCTGGCCCCTGGCAAGACGATGAAGATCGTTATCGCCGTTTTCCCCGGGGATGACAAAGAGGACCTCAAGCGCACTGCCCGGTGGGCGAAAGAGATCTATGGCGACGCCCAGACTCTAACCACTGTTGTTTTGCCAGATACCTTCCCCCACTATAATCCGCCTGAACCTCCCGAAATCCCCAAGCTTTATGCTGAAATGGTGGAAAACGGAGACCGGATAGACCTCTATTGGGACAACCGCAGTGAATTCTCACGCGACACCAAAACCGTCAGCTCCGCCATACTGGGCTGGCAAAATCCAAGTAGCCCGCAGTACCTGCCCGACCTGGACAGTGACCCGAATTTTGTGGATTGGAGCACATTCCCAGAGGAATTCCAACCCCAAATGGACAATCCGGAATATGAGTTCAACATGAACGCCATTGTCAATCCGTACACTGCTTACCGGCTGCGGCATGATTTCCAAGGTTACACCACCTGGGGCAGAAGCGGAAGCGGCTCCCAGGAGAACTGGACGATGATGGAGCGCTGGGATAAAGTTGAAACCCCCCAGGACTATGCCGATTATACCGTGAATATAAACTCTCCCCACGCGGATGCGGTGTTCGTGGATTTCGGCGGATATCTGGGCATCGAGAAAGGCCTGCCCAACAAGAATGAATGGGACGGAGATTACACCCAGTTCACGCAGCTGGACGAGAATTACGGCTACATGCAAAACCCGGCGGACACCTTCTACGGTTTCCCCATTTATGATGCTGATAAAGTCTGGAGCATTGACCTGATGGACGATGCCCAGGAAATTTGGGATGATCCGGGTAATGACATGCTGACCGATCAACAGAAGAAGAACCTTCAGGCCCGGCTGTTCAAACATCCCGAGATACGGCCTGAGGTCTTCGATGAGCTCTACGATTCAAAGATGATCCCGATCCCGGGACATGGCGGTCAGGTGGTCATACCCTCCGACCCTGCCAATCCTGATCCGGATGAATTGGCATCCCTTCAGGATCTTAGAAATGAGCGTCTGGCCCGCAGGTATTACAGATCAGCCATCAATTATCCCAGAAAGGGCGTGGAATATTACATTGCCGTCACTGCTTACGACCGCGGCATTCCCTCCAATGACCTGAACTTCCTGGAAACCGGACGGGACGCTGACGCGAACATGAAGGTCTTCTTCCCGGGCACCATAGCGAAATCCAGCATGGGCGACATCTACGTGGTGCCCAATCCCTACATCGGCAGAAGCTCTTTCGACGGACGCAGGGAAAACGACGAGAAGGGTGACAAGAGCCGCCGTCTGTGGTTCATAAACCTTCCCGAACATTGCGACATCCGCATTTACACCCTTGCCGGTGACCTTGTGGACAAGATCGAGCATGACGGCACCTACGAAGCTGATATAATCACCGTTTCCAAGGCTGCCACCCACGGGATCACTGCCAGCGGAATGCACGAATGGGATCTGCTTTCCAGGCACAATCAGATAATCGCTCCCGGGGTATATTTGTATTCCGTGGAAAATAAAGCCGACAACAAAGTCAAGGTCGGCAAGTTCGTCATAATCAAGTAGAGGAGGAATTGTGAAAAAACATATTATTCTTGTCACTGCCATCAGCCTGTTGCTGCTGCCCGGAATGCTTTCCGCCGGTATCTTCGGCAAAGTCGGGACCTGTGCCCTCCAATTCCTCAAGCTTGGTGTCGATGCCCGCGCCATTGGTATGGGGGAAGCCTATACCGCGGTTAGTGATGACATATCCTCGGTTTACTGGAATCCGGCAGGATTAGCGCCGGCTTACGAGAACCAGGTTTTTGTCTCGCATACGAACTGGCCTGCGAACATCATGCATGAATTTGCCGCGGGATCCTATACCAACGGAGTTTCGACCTTTGCCGCCTATGGTTCGGTGCTGCACATGGATGACATTGAGATCACAGATGAAGAGACCTTTGGTCCCACCGGAGAGACTTTCACCAATAGCAGCATGGCTTTCGGCCTCAATTACGCCCAGCAGTTCACGAACAAATTCTCAGCTGGCGTTGGCGTAAAATACCTCCGTGAGAACCTGTATGAATTTTCCGTCAACAGCTATTCATTTGATGTTGGCTCGATCTACAATACAGGATGGAAGAACGTTAAGATCGGCATGGCGCTGCGTAACTTCGGACCCGATATCCGCTACCTTGTGGATGACGACGAAGACGGCAGCTTCGATGAAGATCCTTTTGACCTCATAGACAACGACGGTGACGGTCTGATCGATGAAGACGGTCCTGAGCTCGATTCCAAGATACCCATGAGTTTTTCGCTGGGAATAAGCGGGGATATCATGCGCAGCGATACTTCCCACTGGATCGCGTCCCTGCAGATGGATAACGTCATCGACCGCACGGAAACCTGGAACGTCGGCACCGAATACAAGATGGGAAACCTCTTCTTGCGTGGCGGATACCAGATCAACTATGACACCAATGGTTTTAGCGCCGGGATAGGATACCAGATCCCCACCCGCTTTGCGATCTTCAATGTCGATTACGCTTACACGGACATGGGCGACCTTGCGGAAACCTTCCTCAAAAGTGCCCACCGTGTTTCGATAAAAATGAGATATTAATCAATAGCCAAATAATATGGAGGAAAGAATGAAAAAACTCTTATTGGTAATATTGACCCTTAGCTTTCTGTTTACCTTTGCCTTTGCGAAGGAAATGCAGCCGGCTACGAATCTGAAACCGGTCGATACGCCGCAGGGCGTCGCGATCAACTCGAACAGGGAAGTTCCTGAATACACGTTCACCAAACTGCCCACTTCCCTTATAACCAACTACTACGATTACATGATCGGCAGCTACAATGGCCTGCCCCTGAGAGTCATCCCCGATGACTTTGGTGGCGGGTATTTCATGACCTATCATGGAAGACGCCAGCCCACCGCCACACGCAGGGCTTTCTACGCCTATCTTGATGCTGCGGGCAACGTCATCAACAACAATGAGATCACTTCCGTTCAGAATAATGAAGGTTATTGCACCCTTGCCGTAGACCCTGTTTCCGGAAAACCCATTTATGCCTGGCATGCCAACACTGATGATGACGGTGAACTTGAAGTTGAATTTACCTCGGACGCCTTCATCGCCGGGATCGCCGGTTTGTTCAATGATCTTCAGGTTGTGATCGATAATCCCACCACGATAACCTCACCCAGTGGTATTACGACCGACAGCAATGAGTTCATCTGGCCGACCGCTCAGATCGGACCTTCACCCATTGCCGGCAAGAGAAGGGTGTACATCATCGCCAGAAACTCTGTTTACGAGACCTACGGACCTTCGGAAAACCCGCGTATCGCCTATGCCGATTTCGACGGCGATGACATCGAGATGGGAAATCCTTTTTCCTGGAGTTACGTAAGCATTCCGGAAATGGACGATTGGAACGTCGACGACCAATGGCGCCGCCCCTTCCACTCCCTCACCACTGATGACGCGGGCAACGTCTATTATGCCGGGTACCACTTTGCCACGGAAGCAGACGGAACCACGAACATTGACGAGCCCGACATGGACGTATTCATAGGCCCGAACTATGGCGAAGGCACCTGGACCCGCATCAGCGACTACAGCAAT
>CAYRVG010000108.1:0-21874 GCA_964427765.1 uncultured Candidatus Cloacimonadota bacterium | reverse complement strand
ATCCGCATCGTGAAAGCCTTTGTCAGCGAGGAAAAATACAACCGGTTCTTCGATACTGCCCTGGCGAGGCGTTTCAAGACGGAGATGGGCGTGGTGAAGCTGAACGCGGTTTTAAACCTGATCTACCAGTACATAGATTATTTCGCCCAGATCGGGGTGATACTCTTTGGCGGATACATGGCAGTCAAGGGCGAGATCTCCGTCGGAACCTTCTTCATGTTCTATTCCTACCTCAGCCTGATGATTTACCCGCTGCTGGACCTTCCGCAGCTTTTCGTTTCCGGCAAGCAGGCCTTCGTCAACATCGACCGCCTGGAGGACATGAAAGATTACCCCAGTTTCAACGACACCTGGAAGGGGGAGGAGAAGCTCAGGGAGATCAGAGAACTGCGCTTCGAGAACGTGGATTGCACCTATCCGGACAAGAGCGAGCCCGCCATCCGCCAATGCAGCTTTGACCTCAAAGAAGGGGAGCGCATGCTGATCCTGGGTTCCACCGGAGCGGGGAAAAGCACGATCGCCAACCTCGTTTTGGGCTTGCTCCAGCCGGATTCGGGAAGCATCACCTTCAACGGGATACCCATTGAGCAGATCGATCTTGAGACACTGCGAGAGATCATCGCCTATGTGCCTCAGGATCCGGTCCTTTTCACGGGGACGGTGCAAGACAACGTGCTTTTCGCCATGGATAAAGCGGGAAAGGAAGAATACAAGATCGCGGTGAAAGCGGCCCAGCTGGAACAGGAGATCGCCTCTTTCCCCGAACGGGATCAAACCCGGGTGGGAGCGCGCGGGCTGGGCGTATCAGGCGGCCAGAAACAGCGTGTCACCATTGCCCGGGCCCTGATCAAAAGGCCCAAGCTTCTTATCCTGGACGATATCACCGCTTCACTGGATGCGGAGAACGAGGAGAAACTCTGGCAGGATATCAACAAACACTATCCCGGCATCACAGCAATAGTCATTTCACACAGGCTTTCAACCCTGCATTATGTGGATAAGGTGCTGTTCCTGGATGAAAATGGATTTGCGCATCAAGGCACGCATGAAGAGCTGGTGTTTAATAACAAGGAATACCACGAGTTCCTGCACGAACACCTGAAATAGCAAAACACCGAATGAAGTCGGTGTTCCATGCAGAAATGGAGCGGGAAACGGGACTCGAACCCGCGACATCAACCTTGGCAAGGTTGCGCTCTACCAACTGAGCTATTCCCGCCTGGTACCAGAGGCCGGACTTGAACCGGCACGGGCTTTGGGCCCGAGGGATTTTAAGTCCCTTGTGTCTACCAATTCCACCACTCCGGCTTAAAAAAATGGAGGCGACACCCGGATTTGAACCGGGGATAAAGGTTTTGCAGACCTCTGCCTTACCACTTGGCTATGTCGCCTGTTCTGGAGCGGGAAACGGGACTCGAACCCGCGACATCAACCTTGGCAAGGTTGCGCTCTACCAACTGAGCTATTCCCGCTGAATATGCAATGTGTCTATCGTCAATCCAAATTTTCTGCGCTCTGTTTTTTGTCAATCAAAAAGTCAGATTCGCTAAAGACGTCGGCAGTGAAGCGGAAAAGCTGTGCCCCGGGGTCTTTCCAGGCTCCTTCATGCAATCCGGCCTTGAGGCAGATATGCTTCAGGTAGGTGTCCAGATCCCAGTTCCATTCGAACGGTACCTGCGGCAGAAGCAATCCCGAACCACGGGGATGCCGTATGAAAAGCCCGTCCCTGCCGATAACGATCTCGGAGGTATCCTTTAGGGGGGTCATTTTGCTCAAAATGGATATCTCTATCTCCAGCTCGTCAAGTTCATCCTTTCTCACCGGCGGGAAGCGCGGATCGTGGAAAGCCGCCGATTGCGCCATTTCATGGACGCTGTCAACGATGCTCTTGTAGCCCTCGATGAATCCGATGCAACCACGCAATTCACCACGTTTGTGCAAAGTGACAAAGACACCCCTTTTTTCTTGTAATTCGGGGGCGTCCGGTTTCTCCGGCTTTCCGGGCTGGAACCTGCAGGCAATGTAATCTCGTGCCAGACGCAGAAGCTGCTTTTTCAATTCATCGTCCACAATAACCTCCCCCTAAATATAAACCATCGAGCTCAGATATCCCACGACCTGCTGGTTGTCGCCGGTCACCTTGCCAGAATGGGTGTAATGGATTATCCTGGCCCTGGCTTCGGGAAATTTATCCGCGTAATACAGCAGAGTGAGGATCCCGCCTATCCCGCAGGCCTCACAGCGCTTGCTGATCACGCTTTGCCAGAGGCCTTCTGTATCGATGCTGGTGATATACTTGGCGATCAGGGAATCCATCTTTTCCGCTTTGTCCGAATCATAATAATGCGATAGGTCCGTGGATACGATTATCCCGATCTTTCTGCCGCTGGCGGCAATGGCTTCCTGAAGTTTTGCGGCAAGCGTGATTGCCACCTCGGGATAGGGCCTGCCGATCATGATGGGGCAGATCCTGGCTTCCGGGAAGAAATATTTGATGAACGGCAACTGGACTTCCATGGAATGCTCCGTCTCGTGCAGATTCCTTTCTCCTTTGGTATTCCCGGTTGCCTGGCCCAACGCCTCATACAGGTCCGCGTCCAGCTTCAGATTGCCGAGAGGGCTTTCATACTCTTCAAAGGAAGAGACGGAATAGTCAAAATGCAATCCATGGTGGCTGGGATGGAGGATCACAAAGGAATCAAAATCTTCTTGTGAGATGAAGTGGAATCCTAGGGCAGCGCATTCCCCGGAATACACATATCCGGCATGGGGGACTATCAGCCCCAGACAGGATTCATCCGCCGGAGCGTGTCCTGCGCCTTTCGTCCACTTCAGGATCTGGGCAGATATCTGCTCTCCGAAGCGGGGATAGAAACTGCCCGCGTGCATCGTCTTTCTAATCATTTCAAGTCTCCTCTTGATGATAATCTAAACGGGATTGCCCTCTGTAGCCATCAAGAAATTCCAGCAGTGGGCCCGCTTGCTTTTCCGGAACCCTGAGGGCGATGTTCACCCGTTTGCCCCAATCGATATTTAAAATGGTACCATTAAGTGAATTGATGAGATTCTTCAGCTGGTCTGCCAGGGCGTAATCCAGGGACACCCGAAAGCTCAGCTGCTTGCTGGAAATGGTTTTTAACGCCTGCTCAAGGGCCAGTTCAACTGTGCCGCCGTAAGCATCGATCAGACCCTTCACACCCAGTTTTATCCCTCCGTAATAGCGGGTCACGATGGCCAGAATGTTCGTCATCCCCGCGCGCAAAAGGGCATTGAGGATCGGCTTTCCCGCCGTGCCATGCGGTTCACCGGCATCGGAGTAATACTGGATCTTCTGTTCAAATCCGCAGATATAGGCAAAGCAGTTGTGAGTGGCATTGGCAAAATCCTTGTTATGGGAGCTGATGAACTCCTGAGCTTCTTCGGCGCTGGAGATGGGGAAGAGGAAGCAGATAAAGGAGGAACGCTTGATCTTCTGCTGGAACCGGGAGGGCGAGGCAACGCTGTAATGGGGCATTATGTCATTTAACCCTGGGCAGTTCTTTCCAGCGAGTCGTATAGAGGGGGGAGAGCTTGGCGCGCCTCATTTGCCATTTCCTTTTCACTCCCGAACTCGCGTAAAAGACGGTGTCTCTTCCGTGGCTCTGGTTCAGATGGTCGATGGCATCGATCAGCGCCTTGCGTTCGTCATCAAGGTAGTTTGTCTCGATCAGGTTCAGCGGCACGTCGTTTTCATCCATGATATCTGAGAACATCACACCGGCCTTTTTATATTCGAAACCGGGCAGATAGACCTCCCGCAGGAGTTCCAGACCTGCGCCTATCAAGTCCGGAGTGAAGGCGGTGGGCGTTGGAAGTGTGGTTTGGGCGGCATTGTTGTATTGGGGGCCTTCCTTGAAACGATTGGTATTGAGGAAGACCATGATATGCCCGGCCACGCCTTTCTGGGAACGGATCTTCTCCGCGGCGCGGGTGATGTAATTGGAAACGGCCTCCTCAAGTTCTTTGAGATCCGAAACCTGCCGTCCGAAGGACTTGGAGCAGACGACGCTTTTCTTCGCGGCCGGGGCGTCATCGAGATCGATGCAGGAAAAGCCCTGCAGTTCCAGGACCGTTTTGTGGCCGACGCTGGTCATGTAATGGTCGATGAATTTCTCCGGGGCGTGGCGCAATTCCCAGGCAGTGCTGATACCGTTTTGTCGCAGGAATTTATCGTATTGCCGGCCGATGCCCCAGATCTTGGAAACCGGGATCATTTTCAACGCCTTTTCGATCCTCTTTTCATCGAGCATCAGCAGGCAGCCTCGGTAGCCGGAATAGCGCTTGGCGTAATGGTTGGCGATCTTGGCCAGGGTCTTGGTCCGGGAGATCCCCACCGATACGGGGATGCCGGTCCATTGTTTCACCGTTTTGCGGATCTTGCGCCCATATTCCTCCAGATCCCTGATGCGAAAGCCATTCAGACCCAAAAATGCCTCATCGATCGAATAGATCTCAAGTTCCGGCGTGAACTTTGAGAGGACGTCCATCACCCGGGCGGACATATCCCCATAGAGCGCGTAATTGGAGGAAAGCAGGGCGCCTCCGTGCTTGCGGATGAGGGCTTCATGCTTGAACCCGGGTGCGCCCATCGGGATCTTCAAAGCCTTGATCTCGTTGGAGCGGGAGATGATGCAGCCGTCGTTGTTGGAAAGCACGGCCACGGGTTTGCCTTCCAGGGAGGGGTCGAACACCCGTTCACAGGATACGTAGAAATTGTTGCAATCCACCAGGGCAACAATGTCTGTGTCCGTGAGTCCGATCTTGTTCATCAAATTCTCCCATGCCAAATCTAAAAGTGTCGCTATTCTTGTCAATCGGATATTTTGGGAACGATGCGCCCTCTCATCCGGAGACCGGAGTCCTCCAAAAGACGCGCAGCGGTGGTTTGGAGTGGTTCCGGGGCCCACAGGAACGGCAGGTGCCCCCGCCTGCTAAGGCCCGCAGGGCTTTGATAAAAAGCTCCCATCGAGCCTGGCAAACGCGGACGTTTGCCGCTCCTCACGCGTCCATGATCCCGCCAGACCAGGTATCTCGGAATGAATCCCGCACATTCAACGGGCTGAAGCCTATGTTACGGGTCAGATTTTTCGCCCTGGGTTTTAAAACTCCCACTCCTCTCCCACCACCGCCTGAGTTCCCGCTGGTTCAGCGGTTACTCAGAGCGTGGTCAGGCAGTGGCCAGCCCGTCAGGGAAAAAGGGGGATTGGGGTGGGCCTCCTGAAATGGGTGAGACATTTCCCCTTTATGGATAGTGGGTTACGCATGGAGAGTCATGAGTTTTTTCCCAGGGGAAAAGAAACCGCCGGCAGGGGGAGTGCCGGCGGTTGGGCGGACATTACGTCCTTTTGAGAGACCTAAGCAGGGAAGTAGACTTGGCTAATCCAATGCTTTCAAAAATGAGGGGAGATCGGTACGCGGGCTTATCTTCGGCGTATCATCTTCCTCCTCATCCTGGTCGTTTTCCTTGGTATTTGGTTTGTTTATGTTCAGGATCTCAAAGATGCTGTTGATGTCCTCTTCGGTATTGGGCTCCTTTACAGCACGTTTTTTGGGCGGCTGCAAAGTTTCCTTTTCAGGCGTGAAGGGAAAATCCACAATGTTTTCGCCGGTGTATTCGAGTCCGGTGGCGATAATGGTGACGGAAACCTTGCCCGCAAGTTCCGGATCGATTATCACACCCATGATGACATTGCCGGCGGAACCGGTCTCATTCACGATCACGCTCGAGACTTCCTCAAATTCGTTCATTTTGATGTCCGGCCCGGCAGTGACATTGATCAGCAGGGCTTTGCAGCCGCGCAGATTGATATCGCTGAGCAGGGGATTGTTGATGGCTGCCTTGGCGGCCAGAACCGCCCTGTTCTCGCCTTCGCTGATGCCCGTTCCCATGAGGGCGTAGCCCATGTTCTGCATCACGGTCTTCACATCGGCAAAGTCCACATTGACCAGGCCGCTGACGTTGATGATGTCCGACACTGCCTTGGCGGCCTCAAAGAGTACGTTATCCGCCTTATGGAAGGCCTCCAGCAGGGTGAGATCGGAAAATATCTCGCAGAGTTTCAAATTTGGTATGACGATCAGCGTATCCACGAATTCCGAAAGTCTACGGATGCCTTCCTCCGCGTTCGTCTGGCGTTTATGGCCCTCGAAGGGGAAGGGTGTGGAAACGATGCCCAGTGTGAGGATGCCCATTTCCCGGGCCAATTTGGCAATGATGGGCGCTCCGCCAGTTCCAGTACCCCCGCCCATTCCGGCCGCGAGGAACACCATGTCCGCGCCTTCGAGATGGCTACGGATCTCCTCTTTGGATTCTTCTGCGCTGCGTTCGCCGAGCTCGGGATTGGCTCCGGTGCCAAGTCCGCGGGTGAGTTTCTTGCCGAGTTGGAGTTTCATTTTCGCCTTGCTCTTGACGAGGTCGCTCATGTCCGTGTTGGCAGTGATAAACTCCACTCCCTGCAGTTCGTTGTCGATCATGGTGTTGACCGCGTTTCCTCCCGCGCCGCCGACGCCGAAGATCTTGATATTCGTTCCGATTTGGGCTGGTCTTTCATCAAATTCGATCATAATTTCCCCCTTTGATCAGGTTGTGAATTCCTTGATTGTTTTTTTTATTTTTTCCATCCATTTGCCTGTTTCAATGGATCTTAGTTTGAAGCCGGGCGTCTTGGCGACACGATCCAGGGAAGCCGCGTGATACAGCATTCCCACCGCTGTCGCGAAAGATGGGTCTTCCAGGCGGGCGCTGGTTCCGGTGAGACGTTCGAGGTTGGGAGTGGCGATCTTCACGTTCATATTGAAGGCGTCCTGCGCAACGGGGCCGATCATCTTGAGGTTGGCCGTTCCACCGGTCAGGACGACCCCGGCTGTGACAAGTTCAGGCGTGTAATAATTCTTCAGCCTCTCATAACACAGGGTGAGCATTTCCTCCACCCTGTGCTGGATCACGTGGCTAACCAGATACTGGGTTTTTCGCATGGTTTCCCGCCCGCTGATGCCTTCAACCTCGATCTCGATATCGGGATCTACGCTGCTGGCCAGGGCAACCCCAAACTGGGTTTTTATGTATTCCGCATTTGCTATGGTTGTCTTCAGGCCGATGGCAAGGTCTTCCGTGATGGAGGAACCGGCCATGGTTATCACCAGCACCTTTTCCAGGATGTCCCGGTGAAACAGGCTGATATCGCAGGTTCCGGCGCCGATGTCGATCAGAATGGTGCCCAGGCGGCGTTCATCCTCGCTGAGGACGGCTTTCGCCGCGGCTATGTGGTTTAGAATAAAATTATCGGGTTCGATCTCATATCCGGCGAGTTCGATCGCCTTGCCCAGGTTGCGCAGGGGCGTGATCTCGCCGAAGATCGTGTAAACTTTGGTGGTGAGGTGGAATCCGCTCATGCGCAGAGGGTTATGGATATCATCCTGGCCGTCGATCACATAACACTGGGGAATGCCGTGCAGGATATTCGAACGTTCAAACCCCTTCTGGATCTTGACGCTGTTGCGGGCGTCGGCTATCACCTGGTCCACGTGTTCCTGGTCTATCTCTCCTGGTTCATTCGGACTTAGCGTGGGTATGGAGATGCGGCCGTCGCCGACGTGGGTCTTGATGTGTTCGCCGGTTATGTTCGCGAAGATATTGACGGCTTTGGACCCGGAATCCGATTCCACTTGGTGAAGCGCCTTTTTGACGCATTCTGAAACTGCCTGGATATCCTTGACGATCCCTTTCTCTATTCCCGCGGAAGGTACCTGGCTGAGGCCCAAGATCTCCAACTGCCCTTCTGCCTTGGCCTTGGCCATGAGGCAGCGGATATTGGCAGATCCCACGTCAAGAGCGGTTAGGATGCTATTCTTCATGATCATTTACCAGCCTTCACCACAACCTGATTCTCAAACCTCAGGTCCAGGATCGATCCTTCTGACACATTTCCGTTTTCCTTCACAAACTCGTAGCGGCTGAATTGTTTGGCCATGTTCTTGGTGTTTGGGATGAGGCGCCCCCCGTCCCGAGCGTCGATGATATAGACGGTGTTATCTATGGTATAATACTCAGAGATGTGGGGCAGAAAATCAGGGGATTCCTTCGCGATCTGTTTATGGACCGACAGGACGCGGTACAGCGGAGAGCTTTCGATTTTCTCGCCGGACTTGATGGCGCTGTTGTTGAGAAGGATACTCATCACGGGCAGATTCTCAAGATAGACATCGGTATATTGTTCCAATACGATCCCCTCTTCATCAACGGGGAAAAGATCGCCCTCAAGGCTGCGGAGATAAAGGCAGCCCTTCCTCTCCTGCAATTGGATCAGAAGGGTGTTCAGCAGACGATTCTTGACCCTGACGCTTTTGATGCGGCTAAAGCCCAGGATCGCAGCCTCGATCTCATCCCTGGGTAGCGTAAGCAGGTTTTGGCCGAGGTAGGGTTCCACTGCTTTACGGATGAGGCTGTCTGCCACGCACTCGTTCCCTGTGATCCGCACGTTTTGGAGATTCAACCAGGGTACGCTGGACAACCAACTACGCAGGCCAATACCCAAACCGGCCAGTCCGATGAGGATCAGCACGAAGAAGATGTAAAAGCGGCTGCTTCCCCTTCTCTTCCTTGTGTTCTTCCGTAGTTCGTTGTCTTTTATGGTCATTATCTTCCCAAATGCATTTTTTCTGATTTCAAGTTAGATTTTCTAACTTACTCATATTTTTCGCTTTACTGTTTTTGTCAACTGTTTTCTGCAGGGCTGCCAATATTTCTTCACCATACTGCCAGATATTGCCGGCGCCCATGGTGATCAGTATATCGCCTGGCTTCAGGATTGACAATGTTTTGGCCACAATTTCCCCGTTTTTTTCGATCAGGTTGACATTGTGGTGTCCGGATTGGATCGCGGCTTCGGCAATGATCCTGGATGTTATCCCCGGGATCGGTTTTTCCCGGGCGGGGTATATCGGGGCCAGGATCAGACAGTCACAGGAGAAGAAGGCGTTTCCGAATTGCTGGCAGAGATCCCGGGTGCGGGAATAGAGGTGGGGCTGGAAAAGGTTCACGATGCGGCGCCTGGTGCTGTCCTTGAAACCTTCGAGCGTGGCGATGATCTCGGTGGGATGATGGGCGTAATCGTCATAAACGGTTATTCCGCCTGCTTCGCCTTTGAGCTCGAACCTGCGGTAGACCCCGCTGTAGTTGGCCAGTCCGGCTTGGATATCCTTGAAGGGGATGTCCAGTTCCAGACCGATGGCGACGGCCAGAAGGGAATTCTGGATATTGTGCCTGCCCGTCACTTTGATAACAATATTTCCCAAATTGTAGCCCTTGTAACGGACGTCATAGCTGGCGGTGAAATCCTTCATGCGGATATTCAATGCCTGGATGTCCGCCTGGCGGGAAAAGCCGTAGGTGACGATCTTTTTGTTGATGTTGGGCAGGACGGCCTGCACGCCTGGATCGTCCAAACAGGCAATGACGCTGCCGAAGAACGGCACCTTGTTGGCATATTCGGTAAAGGCGCCCTTGATGTCGTCGAGGTTGCGGTAACAATCCAGATGATCGGTGTCGATGTTTGTGATCCCCGCGATGCAGGGTGTGAGGGAGAGGAAGGAATGGTCATATTCATCCGCTTCCACCACGATGTACTTGCCGGAGCCCATGACGTTGTTAGAGCCGTAGTTTTTCACCTTTCCGCCCACAATTATCGTGGGATCGAGGCCCGCAGCCTCCAAAACAAGGCCGGCCATGGATGTGCTGGTCGTCTTGCCATGCGTGCCGGAGATGCCGATGCTGAAACTCATCCGCGTGATCTCCGCCAGCATTTCGGCTCTGCGGATAACGGGGATCTTCAGCTTTCTGGCCGCCATGACCTCGGGATTGTCGTCTTTCACCGCGGAGGATTTTACCACAACGTCAACGTCCTTCACGAGATCCGGGTCGTGCCCTTCGTTGATCTTGATCCCGATCTTTTCCAGATGCTGCGTGACATCCGTTTTCTTGAGATCGGAACCTGTGATCTCAAGCCCCTGGTTGTGCAGGAATTCGGCGATTCCACTCATGCCGATCCCGCCGATGCCGATAAAATGTATCTTCTTAGTTTTTCCCAGCATGGGATTTCTCCTTATCCAAATATTCGAGGATCTGTCTGGTTATCTCAAGGCTGGCGTTGTTGGGAGGAAGTTTGGCCAGCCTGGATTTATAATCCTCATGCGCATCGAGAATTTCATGAATCGCTGTGATCAGGTTTTCAGGCGTAAGGTCTTTTTGTTGCAGGATCAGTGCCAGGCCTTTCTCCTGCTGCTCCAGGGCGTTGTAATACTGATGGTTCTCTGCGGCGGTGGGCAGGGGAATGAGAACCGCGGGAAGCCGGCTTTGCTCCAATTCTGCGATTGTGAGTGCGCCCGCCCGGGTGATCGCCACTTGGGCCAGCAAAAAATAACTGGGTAACTGGGGAGAGAAATCGAACAGATACAGTCCTTTTTGCTCTTTAAATCTCTTTGTGAATGCCGAAAAACCGGTCTTTCCGGTTTGCCATATTATCTGGAATCCCTTTTCAATGAGTTTTGGCAGTGCCTCTGCCACAGCGGAATTGATCGCCTGGGAACCCTGGCTCCCGCCTGTGATGAGGATTATTGGTTTTTCAGGGCTCAATCCGATCTCCCGCAGGTCCTGGATCCGGCCTGTGTTTTTCCTTTTCGGCAGGGGTATGCCCAGTTCCCGCACATTTGTCCCGGAGAGATATCTCTGCGTGCCGGAAAAGGATGTGAAAGTGATCTTTGTGTATTTGGCCAGATATCTTGTCGTCATCCCGGGGTAACTGTTGCTTTCATGGAAAAACAGCGGCACTTTGAGCATGATGGCCGCGAGAGCCACAGGTCCGGAAACAAAACCGCCGGTACAGATCACACCTTGGGGTTTGAATTTTTTCATCATGCTGCGGGAGGAAAGAGTGGCGGAGGCAAGCAGGAAGGGGAAAAGAAGATTGCTGATGCTTATCTTGCGGTACAGTTTTTGCACGTTGATGCCCTTGAAAGCGAAACCTTCCCCGGGGATCAAGGATGCTTCCATCCCATCCCGGTTTCCCACAAACAGGACTTCGCAGCCCATTTCACGCAGTTCCTGCCCCAGGGCTATTCCGGGAAAGATGTGTCCGCCGGTACCGCCACAACCGATCATTACGCGCCGTTTCGTTCCAAATCCGCTGTTCACGCGCGTCTCCTTTTGGCGCTGATGTTCAGGATCACCCCGATGGAGATCGAATCAACCAGAAGCGCCGTACCTCCGGAACTTATGAAGGGAAGGGTGTTACCCGTGGCGGGAATGATGGACATGGACACACCGGTGTTCACCAGCGCGTTCAGAAAGATGTTCAGGGCCAGCCCGGCGCAGAGGAACTTGTAATAGCGATTTTCCTGCTCCTCGGCTATTTTCATGGCCCGGAAGAAAAGCAAGGCGTGCAAGCCGAGCACGAAGATCGCCCCCAGGAATCCGAATTCCTCACCGACCACCGTGAAAATGTAATCAGTCCTGGCCTCGGGAAGATAATAGTGCTTGGCTCTGCCGCGTCCCATCCCTGTTCCAAAGATATAGCCGCTGGTCAGTGCCGTGAGGCTTTCGTGCACCTGGTATTCCTCGGCTGATTTGGTCGGTTCGGGGCGGTTGGGCATGAAGAGGTTGTAAACCTGGTAGGTCTTCAACCTGTCGGCCCTGAAATCATCACCTTTTATAAGGATAAGGCTTCCGCCAAGGATGCCGATGAAGATGACCAAAAGAACCAGCCTCTTGCGCATGCCGGCGTAGAACAGCATGCCAAGCAGCGTTGCGCCACCGATCAGCAGAGTGCTGAGGTGTTTCTCCATAATGATGAGGACAAATATGAAAACCGCATAGACTATCAGGGGAGCGAATTCAGCGCAGAATTTCTTGACATTGGCGATGCGGATGCTGTCGCATTTTTTATCCAGGAAACCGGCGAAGTAAAAGATCAGTGCCATCCGGGCCAGGAAACTGGGCTGGAACCTGAAGGGCCCGATCTTGAGCCATCTCGTTGCCCCCTTTACATCCGGCCCTTTGATCAGCACCAGGATCAGCAGCAGGATGCTTAGATATATGAGGTAGGGATTGAGGGGGCGGAGTTTTTCCAGATTGAAGAAATACAAAACCAGTATGACAGAGAGCAGGGAGATGGCAAGATAGAGTATATGGCTGTAGAAATTGACCAGTGAACTTTGCATCGAGGCAATATCCAGGATCATCACCACTCCGATCAGGCAGAGCAGGAGATAACAGACCAGGACGACATGGTCGAAGGAAACTATGTATTCGGTGTTCCTACTCTTTTTCATGTTCCTTTGCCATTTGCAGGACTATTTCTTTAAAAGTATCCCCCCTGTGCTCATAATTCTTGAATTTGTCGAAGCTGGCGCAGGCGGGGGAGAGCACGACGATATCCCCCGGGGATGAATCCTGAAAAGCTGCCCGCACGCTCTCCTCAAAATCATCGATGCAGGCGAGCTCGACCTTTCCCTGCCAGCACTCGCGCATCTTTTCCATCGTATCGCCGGTTATGTAGATCTTTTGGGCGCGTTCTTGCAAAAGATGTGTCAACACGCCAAAATCCTCGCCTTTGTCCGAACCGCCCATGATCACGCGGATGGGTTTGTCGAAGGAAGTGAGGGCAGAACTCACGGAATCGGCGTTCGTGGCCTTGGAATCGTTGTAAAAATCCACCCCGCCGATCGTGGCCACATATTCCAGGCGGTGACTAAGAGGTTTGAAACTCCTGGCGCATTCCATGGCCCAGTCGTAATCATGGGTCAGGGCCCCAACCGCGAGCAGCGCGGCCATAGTGTTCGCGTAATTGTGCGGACCCCGGATCTTTAGTTCCCCCACCGGCAATTTATGCCGCACTCCGATCTGGATGGCATCCTTGTTAAGCCAGGCTTCGCAATCCGGAGGGGTCTTTTCCAGTGAATAGCGCCAAAGGCGGGATCTGATCTTATCCAGGTTTCGGGCGACAGGTACCGAATCCAGGCATATCACGGCGTGGTCTTCGGTTGTCTGGTTTCCGAAGATCCGGAATTTGGACATGGCATAATCCCGGAAACTTGCGTAGCGGTTCATGTGGTCGGGTGTAATATTCAAAAGCACGGCCACGTCCGGCCTGAATGTATCTACCAGGTCGAGTTGGAAACTGCTGACCTCCAGCACGATGTGATCCAGCCCTTCCTTTTCTATCGGATACGAACAAAATGCCGAGCCAATATTGCCGGCCAGGATGCTCTTAAAGCCCATGTCACTGAGGATATGATGGATGAGAGAGGCTGTGGTGCTCTTTCCGTTTGAACCTGTGACGGCAATTATCCTGCTGTCCCGGGCCTTGATCTGGTAACCGAATTCAATCTCGCTTATCAGGGGTATGTATCTCTTTCTGGCTTTTTGGATTATGGGCTGATCCAAAGGTATGCCGGGGCTCACGATCCATTGATCGTAATTGAGAAGGAGGTCGCTGTGTCCGCCGAACTCACAGGGGAAATCTTTCTCCAATTGAGCATGGATACTGATCTTGTCCCGCGGTTGTATGTCGCTGAGGAAAGCGCACCCTCCTAGTTCCCGGATCTTGTAAGCGGCGGCAAGGCCACTTCTGGCCAGGCCGAGAATCGCGTATCTTGTTTTTGGATCAAACACCGTGTTCCCCCATTATCGCAGTTTTATCGTACTAAGTCCGACGGCCAGAAGCAATATGGCGATGATCCAGAAACGAATGACGATCTTTGCCTCATGCATGCCCCTGAGTTCATAATGATGGTGGATGGGCGCGCAGAGGAAGACCCGCCTGCCGGTGCCGTATTTGTGTTTGGTATGCTTGAACCAGGTTCTCTGGATGATCACGGACAGGGTCTCGCTGATGAAGAGGAAGCCGATGATCAGGAAGAAGATCTGTTCCTTGAGCAAGACGGAACTCACGGCCAAAATCCCGCCCAGGGTGAGGGAACCGGTGTCTCCCATGAATACTTGCGCGGGATGGGCGTTGAACCATAAAAAGCCGATCAGGGTGCCGATCAGCGCGGCCAGGAAAACGGTCAGTTCCCCTGCGTTGGGCATGAATTCCAGGTTGAGATAGCCCGCGGTGACGAAGTTTCCCTTCAGATAACTCATTACACCGAGTCCCAGCGCCGAAAATATCATTATTCCCGCAGCCAGCCCATCCAGACCGTCCGTGAGGTTGACCGCGTTGGAGATCCCTGTGATATAGAAAACGATTATGGGTATGAAAAGCCAGCCCAGATATATGAATGTATCCTTTAGAAATGGGATTTGAACCGCGGTGACGTTTTCCAGGGGCTCCGCGCTGAAGTAGATGGCCAGGGTCAAAAGCAGGCCAACGCTGATCTGCCCCCAGAGTTTGTATTTGGGCAGCATTCCCTTGGCTGATTTGATGAAATTCTTCAGGTAATCATCCAGAAATCCGAATATCCCCAGCCAGATAATGGTCAGGTACATCATCAATATGGATTTGTTGCCCAGATCATTCCAAAGCAGAGAGGATATCAGCAGGGCAAATAGTATTATCAAGCCTCCCATGGTCGGAGTTCCCGCTTTACTGCGGTGTTTTTCCGGGGCGTCCAGATCTATGGTCTCCACGGCGGATTTTTGTCTCAATAGCCGGATTATGGAGGGTCCGATGAACAGCGTAAAAACCAGCGCGGTGATGAAGGCGCCTATGGAACGGAATGATATATAGCGGAACACGTTGAACACGATGCTATATTTGGCCAGTGGATAGAGCAGATGGTAAAGCATGATCACATTTCCTTTCTCAGGTAAGGCAGGATCTTTTCCAGATGGACGGAGTGGGAACCCTTGACAAGTATCACGGCCCCCTTCTCGATTTTATCGAGCACTCCACTGGAGATCAAGTCCTCAACCCTGTCAAAGTGGTTATCGTGGAACGTGGTATCCTTTCCGTGATAGCGGATGGCAAGGTCGCCGGTGGTGATCAATTGGTCATATCCCTGCTCGATCAGGATGGCGGCAACCATGTCATGGTATTGGGGTGCTGATCTACCAAGTTCCAGCATGTCTCCCAGTATGGCGATGTGCTTTGCCTCCGGCCTCAGGCTGCGCCAGTATTCTATCGCGCTCTGCATGGAAACCGGGTTCGCGTTGTAGCAATCTATCACCAGCAGGTTGTTATCAGTTTCCTCCAGTTGAAGGCGGAGATGCAATTTGACTGGCTCTTTTAGCGCGTCGCGGATCATGGCTGTGGGAATATCCTTCAACCAGCCCATCACTATTGCAAAGGCGGCATTTTTGGCAAAATACCCGACCGGATAGGGAATCTCAAATTCCTCTGCGTTGATCTTGAATCTGCATTTTTGCTCGTCAATAACGAGGTCGGTTAGGCGGAAATCAGCCTGTTCATCAAATCCAATTCCCCTGCCGTTGTTTTTATAATGCTCAAATCTCGGATCGTCCGCGTCATAAAGCCTGATATCCAAGGGCCGGTTGAACAGCGCAATCTTTTCCCGGAAAACCCCGTTCTCATCCTCCAGAAATTCCAGGTGCGAAGGACCTATATTCATTATGATCCCAGCATCCGGGGAGCAGACATCGCTCAAGGCGGAAATTTCGCCAAAGGCGTTGGTTCCCAGTTCAAACACAGAAAACCTGTGTTCAGGCTTGATCCTGGCGATCGTTTTGCAGAGCCCTATGATGTTGTTTTCATTGGCCTCGGTCTTGAGGGTCGGCGCTTCGGAAGAGAAAACCTGTGCCAGCATCTCCTTGGTGCTGCTCTTGCCAGTGCTTCCCGTGAGCGCGATCTTGTAGGAATCGAACATCAAAAGATATTTCCGGTGGAGTTTTGCCATTGCCTCCAGAGGCTCTGGCACAAGCAGGTAATTGTCTTTTTGCATCTCCCGGCTTCCGATGCCCAGATTGGTTCTTTCACGCAGGATCTGGTCCAGATAATCGTTTCCGTCAAAGGAATCACCCTTCAAGGCAAAGAAAACCGAATGAAGCTGGATCGTCCTGCTATCTGTGGAAATATGCTTAAACGTTTGGGGAGGCTTATACCCGCTGCTTGCTTCGGCTGGTACGTTCAGGAGCAATTCGATCATCAGGCGGTCCACCGGCAGTGCCAGCAAGTCATTTGAGGATATTTCCCGGCTTTCGGCTGGCAGAAATTCCCTGGCGATCTCGGCGTCATCGAAGTGATGTTTGATCCCTTCGATCTCTTGATATGCTTCGTGGCCTTTCCCGCAGATCAGGACCATGTCCCCAAGCCGCGCAAGGCGCAGGATGGCCATGATGGCTTCCTTGCGATCCCGGATTATCCACCAGGGAAGCCAAATGTCGCTGCCGGCCACCATCTCCCGGATTATGGCATTGGGATCCTCGCTGCGCGGATTGTCATCGGCTATGATCACGACGTCGGCATGTTTCAGTGCGGCATTGAGCATCAGTGGCCTTTTTCCCCGGTCCCGTTCGCCGCCGGCTCCGATCAGGCAAAGAAGGCGTCCCTGCCCGAGTTCCCGTCCTGTTTGCAAAACATTTTCCAGGGCATCGGGAGTATGCGCGTAATCCACGAAAACACCGATACCACTTTCATTTGGAACGCGCTCAAACCTCCCCGGAACGGGAGCAACATAGTTCAAGCCGGATTCTATCTGCCGTTTTTCCATTCCCAATAGATTCAGCGTTGCGGCGCTCATGGCCAGATTGGCGATGTTGAATCTGCCGATCAGGGGGGAACGGATATTGACGGAGCAATCATGGCACTGGAGGGTGAAGCGGCTTTGATCCCAGGAAGGGAAAGCCGCGCCCCTGTCCGTATGGATGATATAATCCGCCTCAGAACTTCCGATGGAAAAAACGTAGGCCCCGCGCTCCTTCAGATCCTGATACAAGTGCCGGCCAAAATCGTCATCAATGTTGATCAAACCGATGGACCGACGCTCTAACGCGCCATCGAAAAGCCTGACCTTCGTTGCCCCGTAATCCTCCATATTGCCGTGAAAATCCAAATGCTCCCGGCTCAGATTCGTGAACAGGCAAAAGTCAAATTCAACCCCGTAAACCCGGTCCAGCGCCAGCGCGTGGGAAGAGACCTCCATGAAGCAGTATTCTACCCCCTCTTTGGCCATTTCGGCTAAGATGGCGTTGAGTTCAAGGATATCTGGCGTTGTGCGCAAAGAATCAAAATGCCGGTCATTGATCCCGTAGCCCAGAGTTCCGATCCAGCCACAGGAGTAACCTATCTCACGCATTGCTTGGAAGAGCAGCATGGAGGTTGTGGTTTTTCCGTTGGTTCCCGTTATGCCAATCAAGCGGAATCTGGAACTGGGATTGTGGTAAAAAAGTCTGGCTATCAGCGCGGCTGCTTTCCGGCTGTCCCTTACCCGGATAGCCGGAAGGTCGTCCTGAAAATCATCTTCGCAGACCACCAGGGCAGCCTTCTTTTTCCGGACGTCGGGGATGTATTTGTGGCCATCGGTCACCAGACCCTTGATGCAGATGAAAATATCTCCCTGCCGGACCTTTCGGTTATCCGTGCGGGGCTCTCCCGGTATGTCCGTTTCCCCGCTCAGGTTCCTGCTTTCGATCAGAAGCCCGTCTTTTTGGAGAACTGCCAGGATTTCCGCGGCCTTCATATCGAGGCCTCGATTACGCACTTTGTTTTTTGGGTCACGCGCGAACCGGGCTGGATGGATTGCCTGCGGACGATGCCGGAACCCTTGATTTTCAAAGCGATGTGCTCACGTGCCGCCACCTGCATTGCCTTGCGGAGAGTAAGCCCCGTGAGATCGGGCATTTCACCCCGAATGGTCACAGTGTCCTTTCCATCCGGATCAATCCCCACCCTGAGGGTGATCGAATGTCCCGGATCCACCGATAATCCCGGTTTCGGGAATTGGTCCACAACCACGGAGGAGGAATCCGCCCCAACTATATTATATACGAATCCGTGTTGGTTAAGTATGTTTTCCGCCTGGTTGATGTGCCTGCCCCTAAGGTCCGGCATTTTGATAGAACTTTGCATAAGCCTTTCGTCAAAGGCGATGATATTGTTGTTTGGCATGAAAAGGATGCTCTCCACAATTTTCTTGAAAGTGGGGGCCGCGCTTTGGCTGCCGAAGTGATAACCGCGCACCGGCTCATCATAAAAAACCACTATGACCATTTTTGGCGCGTCGGCGGGAAACATCCCCACGAAAACGGAGCTGAATTTATCTTCCGCGTAACCCCTGCTGTTTTCCAGTGCTTTCTGTGCTGTTCCCGTCTTGCCAGCAACCTTGATGTAATCCATTTTGATATGCCTGGCCGTGCCTGTGTTTACCACTTCCCACATGTAATCGCGGATTGTATCCGTCACGGCCTGGCTGGCTATCTCGCGCAGAATCTCCGGTTCATAACGCCTGACGATGTTTCCGGAGTTGTCCGTCACCGATTCCAGAACATACGGTTTGACGATCCTGCCCCCGTTGGCGAGGGGGCAGAAAGCGGCTGCCTGCTGAAGCGCCGTCACGGAAATTGCCTGCCCGAAGGAGAGGGAATGGAGAGTGTATCCGTCCCAGTTCTCGAGTTTGGCGAAGATGCCACTGCTTTCGCCGTAGAGGTTAAGACCTGTTTTCTGACCAAAGCCCAGGGATATGAATTTCTCATAAAGGCTTTTGGGGCCTATGCGCTCAGCGATCCTGGCGACCCCCACGTTGCTGGATTGCGAGATGATCTCCCTCGGGTTCAGCCAGGGATGCTCGTGGGTGTCACGGATTATCCGTCTGCCGATCTTGTAAGTGCCGCAGGCGATCTTTTCGTTTGGCTTGACAACTT
This sequence comes from uncultured Candidatus Cloacimonadota bacterium, assembly GCA_964427765.1. Lineage (GTDB taxonomy): Bacteria > Cloacimonadota > Cloacimonadia > Cloacimonadales > Cloacimonadaceae > Syntrophosphaera. The sequence goes on along the minus strand of CAYRVG010000108.1, from coordinate 3,024 downwards.
TTTTCTCCAAAGCCGCCAGCATGGTCAGGGGTTTCAAGGTTGAACCAGGTTCAAACATGAAACTCACCGGAATGTTAGATCTCACGCGCACCAGTCCGGGATCCGTGGCATGGTCGTCCGCAGAGACCCCGGTCATGGCGATGATCCTGCCGGTGTTCGGATCCATGGCGACTGCGCCGGCGTTTTTGGCCTTGTATTTTTCCAGGCCTTCATAGAGGGCGTCCTCCACGATGGACTGGATGTTCGAATCGATGGTCAGATGGAGGTTGTACCCATTGCGTGAGGGTTTTTCATGGAGGTTGGGATATGGCACCCGGCGGCGGCGGGCGTCATAGAGCACCTCGCGCCATCCGTATTCCCCGCAGAGAAATTCATCATAAGTTGCTTCCAAGCCGCAGATCCCGTCCAGTTTGTAGAGCGATTTGTTTCCCGTCTCGGGATCGTATCCGGAGGAGACGGCGCGGACAGAACCAAGCAATCTGGAGGCGAGGATCCCGCGGGAATAGATCCTGCGCATGGAGGAGAAGTTGTGTATCAGACCCGGCAGGTCATTATCTGAAAACTGCTGGATTATCTTGTCCAGTTCCATTTCCCGCACCTTGTTCGTGATCTGGATGGAATTCAGCCTGTCATTCATCGTCAGGCGTCTCATTACATCGTTTTCGGAGATGCTGCAGTTATCGCTGATCATCCTGCTGATCTTCCGGTAGGCTTCTTTCAGTTCAAGACCTTCCTGGTCAGCCCAGTTCTTTACGGAATTGCGGTCGATATCGATCTGGTAATAGCTGATGGAACTCACCAGCAGGTCGCCGTTGGCATCGTAGATGGAGCCGCGTGTGGGGATGAGGATCTCTTTGGTGGGGGTGTAGCGGATCAGCCTGTCATGGGCAAGGTTGAAGGGATCGAAGATCTGCAGGCTAAAGAGATAGCCCGCCCAGACCAGCGTGACAAATCCCAAAAAAAATATCAGGAACCGGTGGCGGGAACGCATGTATCAGTCCAGGGGGATCTGAACTTCTTTCGCTTGGGCTTTGGACGCGAAAAGGTCGATCAGGCAATAGCTTTCCTTATCTTTGGTGTCATTCGGTTCGTGGACATAGATGATGCTGCCTCTCTCTTCCCGGGAAGTGAAATTGCTGAGTTCCACCCTGACCAGGCTGGCCGGATGTTTGCCGCTTCGCAGGTCATCATGTTCCACCCGGAGTTCAGTGTTGATGTTCTTCTCCGCGGATAAAGAGGCTTCGAGCCTTGCCTGTTCGCGGGTCTGGTGGACGATCTTGTTGGCGTTGAAAAAATTGAAAAACACAACCACTATGCCCAAAAGCAAAATTATGATGAATTTTCCTCTCATGATTCCCCCTTGATCTTTTCCGCGGCGCGCAGCTTCACACTGCGGGAGCGGACGTTATTTCCCACCTCGGCCGGCTGAGCCGTCAGCGGTTTCTTGTTCAAAAGCCTTAAACGTGTTTTTTCCCCACAGACGCAATCTATCACCCAGGGTGGGCAAACGCATCCCGTGGCCGCAGTGCGGAAGATGTTCTTGACCACTCTGTCCTCCAGGGAGTGGTAACTCAAAACAACGATCCTGCCACCGGGTTTGAGGATGTTGATCGCGTCCATCAGAGCCGGTTCCAGTACCTCCAGTTCAAAATTGACATAAATGCGCAGGCTCTGGAATATGCGGACTTTTGTTTTCAGGGATTCCCGTGTGCCGGCCCCAGCCACGGATTCAATTATCCTGGCCAGATCACCCGTGGTCCGGATCGGATTTTCACCCCGCCTGCCAACTATCTTCCTGGCTATCCTGGCAGCGTTCCTCTCCTCGCCGTAATCCCGGAATATCCTCGCCAGTTCCTTCTGGTCGAGTCCGTTCACGGCGTCTCCGGCAGTGTAATCCTGGCTCTGGTCCATCCGCATATCCAGGGGCGCCTCGTCGTCGAAGCTGAATCCCCGTTCCTTCGTATCCAGTTGGTGGGAGGAGACCCCCAGGTCGAAGATCACCCCGTCTATCGTTTTCACCTTGCGCAGGGCAAGCTCCGTGCGCAGACGGGAGAAATTCGCCTTGATGGCTTCCAGGCGGTCCGCGTAATCCTTGAGGACGTCTAGGGAGCGCTGGATAGCCTCCTCGTCCTGGTCAAAGCCAAAAAGGTGGATATCCGGGCATTTCTGCAGGATCGCCAGGCTGTGGCCGCCTCCGCCCAGGGTCGCGTCCACGTAAATTCCCCCCGAGTGGGGATTCAGATAGCCGACGCATTGTTCGGCCAAAACCGGTGTGTGGTAGTTGTTCATTTGCCTGTCACCTGATAGATGTTCGTATCGTATTCCTGGAGGTTGTCGGCCATGTTCTTGGCGCGCCTCTTGTAATATTCATCCGGATCCCACAGGGAGATGTAGTGCATTTCGCCCTTGACGATCACGCTGTCCTTGATCCCGGCTTCGGCGAGCTGGTTTTCGGGGATGCGGACCCGCCCCGGCCCCTCGAGCTCCGCCTCCGTGACGGCGCAGTCGATCAGGCGCGTCCGGAAGCGTTGGTGGGTCTCGTCACCCTCGGCAAGCTTGTCCAGGGTGGAGACCCACGCATCCAGGGGATAAAGGGCGATGGAATTGGCGGGGCCCACGGTGATCACGACGGTGCGCCGGGATTCCTCGGAAAACTTGCGCTTGAAGGCGGCCGGGATGATCACCCGGTTGTTGTGCACCGCGTTCTCTGAAAAACCTATGAATGGACCTGACATCTTTTCCGACCTTGTTTAGAAATTCGCGCCGGCTGGCTGTGGATCGCCGGCCATCCTGAACCAAATGGGGTTCGAAAACACAAACTGTGACATTTTTTGACTTTTCATGACATCCTGTGGCACTTATATGACACGTCGTGATTCCTGTCAAGCAGAAAATGCACAAATTTGAAATTTCTTGAATTTACTTGACCTTTGCACGGCCATCTTTAATGGATTCAGATACTTGCCATGCCCCAACAAAACAGGCCCCCGGCCCTTTTCACCCCCTGTGGAACAATTTCCACGC
>CAYRVG010000107.1:0-13015 GCA_964427765.1 uncultured Candidatus Cloacimonadota bacterium | reverse complement strand
CCCTCTGTTTCTCTGTTTTTTCTAATTCGCAAATTCGCTCAAATTCACGGCAAATTCACAGGCCTTATGAACTTGCCGTGAATTTGCCGTGAATTTGCCAAATGAAAGATAAAACAGAGGGACAGAGGAACGGAGGGTTAGTTTCCGGATCCAAATAAACCATCCGGCCAGGCAAAAAAATGGCCCTCACCCGCCCATATTCAAGGGGCACCGACAACCACCTGACCACGCGCTGACCTCCCGCCGGGCCAGCGTTTACTCTGCGGGAGGCCGGCGCGTGGTGGGTTTTTCTGGGCTGGGGGGACAGGCCAGAATTGGAATCAATGGAACGCAGATGACGCTGATCCTTATGATCATCTCTGATTTTTTGGGTGGCACATTGGAAGAGTGAATACGCCTGTCATCCCGGACTACCGGGGTCCTCGCCGCGCAACTTGTTGGGTGGTGGGGTGATTCATCCGGGATCCATTGAAACAAAGAACTGGACCCCGGCCTGCGCCGGGGTGACAGTGGCCGACGTTTTTGCAAGCGCAGGTATATTCCGCAGGATTGGAATCCTACGCTACGTGTGGCGCCCCGATGGGGCTTTTTTTTTCACGCAGGCCGGCGCTTTGGCAAGGGCCGGTACTTGTAATACCGGGATCGGTCCCCGCGCATGAACTAAGAGAAAATTTTGCAATTGACATAATCCGCGCCTTTAAATTAATTGAGAAGAATTGGACTTTCTGTAGATGTTATCTTGAAGGAGAGATAATGCCATACATTTCGAACACTGACGCGGAACGGCGCGAGATGCTCCAAAAGATCGGGGTCGGCTCCTTTGACGAGCTGATCGCCGCGATCCCGGAAAAGCTGCGCCTGAAAGGGGATCTGAAGCTGGAAAAGCCCCTCAGCGAACTGGAGATCGCCCGGCACATCAACGCCAAAACCTCCGCGAATTTCTGCGTGCAAAGCGCGAATTCCTTCCTCGGGGCGGGGGTTTACGACCATTTTATCCCGGCGGCGGTGGATTCCATCGTTTCCCGCCCGGAGTTTTACACGGCCTACACGCCCTACCAGGCGGAGGTGAGCCAGGGCACGCTGCAATTCATCTATGAGTTTCAGACGATGATCTGCGAACTGACGGGCATGGAGATCGCCAACGCGTCCATGTATGACGGCGCCTCGGCGGTCGCGGAAGCGATCCTCATGGCGGCGCGCAAAAACAAGCTGATGAAGGCGATCCTTCCCGCCACTCTGCATCCCGAATATCTCGAGGTCATCCGGACCTACACCGAGGGGATCGGCGTCGAACTACTCACCTGCCCCGCGAAGGACGGCGTGACGGATGTCTCCGCCCTTGAGGGAATGATGGACGAAAGCGTCGGCAGCGTCGTGATCCAGACCCCGAATTTCTTTGGCAACATCGAGCCGGCGAAGACCCTGGGAAAGGCGATCCACTCGAATCCGAAATGCCTGCTGATCGCCGCCGCGGACCCGATCTCCCTGGTGATCCTGGCCCCGCCCTCCGAATATGGGGCGGACATCGCCGTCGGCGAAGGACAGGCGCTGGGAAACAGCATGTATATGGGCGGCCCGCTCTTTGGCTTCTTCGCCAGCAAGCTGGACATGGCCCGTGCCATGCCGGGCAGGATCGTGGGCGGAACGCTGGACGCCGAGGGGAAGCGGGCTTACGCCCTCACGCTCCAGACGCGGGAACAGCACATCCGCCGCGCCAAGGCCACCTCCAACATTTGCTCCAACCAATCACTCTGCACCCTCGCCGCGACGGTCTACATGAGCCTGCTCGGGCGCGAGGGGCTGGCCGAGGTCGCCACGCAATCCGCGCAGAAGGCGCATTACCTGGCTTCCGAACTGGCCAAACTCCCCGGCTGCGAACTGGCGTATCCCGAAACCCCGTTCTTCAAGGAATTTGCCCTGAAGACGAAGCTGGAGCCCCAAAGGATCATCCACGCGATGCAGGACCACGCCATCTTCCCGGGTGTGGATCTCGGCCGCTTCGGCCATGAAAACCAGCTCTTGATCGCGGTCACGGAAAAGAAGACGAAAGCGCAGCTGGACGAATTTGTGGAGGCGATGAAGGAGCTGGCAAATGAGTAAGACGATTTTTGAATACAGCGTCAAAGGCAGGCGGGGCACGACCCTTCCCCAGCGCGAGCTGGACACCCCGCTGGAAGAGCTGATCCCCAGGGAAAATTTGCGCAGGGAAAAGCCCCGGCTCCCGGAAGTGAGCGAGCTGGACGTGATGCGCCACTACATCGGGCTTTCCCACAAGAACCACTTCATAGAGAAGGGGCTCTATCCCCTGGGCAGCTGCACGATGAAATACAATCCCAAGGTGCATGAGGCCCTGATCCGCCACTCTGCCTTCAACAACCTGCATCCCTACCAGCCGGAGGAAACCCTGCAGGGCACATTGGAGATCCTTTACGGCCTGCAGAGCGACCTGGCGGAGATCTCCGGCATGCGCTCCGTGACGCTGCAGCCCTCGGCCGGCGCGCAGGGCGAATTCACGGGGATCAAGGTCGTCGACGCCTACCACAAGGCGAAGGGAAACCACCACAAAAACAAGATCATCATCCCGGATTCCGCCCACGGCACGAATCCCGCGACCTGTTCGCTGGTGGGCTACGAGGTCGTCGAGCTCAAATCCAACGAACGCGGCAGATGCGACGTGCAGCGCCTGGCGGAGATCGTGGACGAGAACACCGCCGGATTCATGCTCACCAATCCGAACACCCTGGGGCTCTTTGAGGGCCAGATCGAAAAGATCGCGGAGATCATCCACGGGGTGGACGGCCTGATCTACATGGACGGGGCGAACCTCAACGCCCTGATGGGCATCGTCCAGCCGGGAAAGATCGGCTTTGACGTCATCCATTTCAATCTGCATAAAACCCTTTCCACCCCCCACGGCGGGGGCGGACCCGGCGGCGGACCGGTCGGGGTCGTGGAAAAACTCGCGCCCTACCTGCCCGTGCCGCTGATCGGCAAAGACGGCGACGAATATTTCCTGGACTATCGCCACACGGAGACCTCGATCGGCAGGGTGCACACCTTTTACGGAAACATCGCGGTCGACCTCCGGGCCTACATCTACATCCGCATGCTCGGGGCAAAGGGTCTCAGGCGCGTGGCGGAAAACGCCGTCATAAACGCGAATTACCTGATGTCCCTGATCAAGGACCATTACCACATCCAATATCCGGAATACTGCATGCACGAATTCGTGGCGGATTCCACCCGGCTCAAGAAGGAGCTTGGGGTGACCACCCTGGAAGTGGCGAAACGCCTTTTGGACAAGGGCTTCCACGCCCCGACGGTGTATTTCCCGCTGATCGTTTCCGAGGCGCTGATGATCGAGCCGACGGAGACCGAAAGCAAGGAATCCATCGACGCCTTCGCGGACGCCATGATCGAGATCGCCAGGGAGGCCCGGGAAAACCCGGAACTCCTGCACCAGGCGCCGCTGAGCACGCCCGTGCGCAGGGTGGACGACGCCCGCGCGGCGAAGGTCCTCGACCCCATCTTCAAGATCGACGAATGAGTTTTCATTTAACAATAAGAATGTTTTAGGAGATGCTATGAAAAAGGCACTTTTACTGATCATTATCTGCCTGGGACTGGCTTCACTGGGTTTCGCCCAGAATGTCAAGCTCGGGTATGTCAATACCGACCGCCTGCTGCGGGAAAGCAACGAGGCCGCGGAGATCTCCCGCCTCTTCAACCTGGACAGGCAGAATTGGACGGAAGAGATCAAGCAGCTTGACGAACAGGTCAAACAAATGGAGCGCAACTACGAGATCGACAAGCTCACCAAGACCGAAGCCGCCAAGCGCGAAGCCCAGGCCAAGATCGACGAGAAAAAGGCCGAGGCCGGACGCCTCCTCGAGGAATATTTCGGCGAAGGCGGACGCGCGGAACAGCGCTACCGCGAACTGATCGACCCCCTGACCCTGAAGATCCACAACCTGATCACGGAAACGGCCGAGAACGAGGATTACACGATGATCTTCGACGTGAGCATGGGCACGGTTCTCTACGCGCTACCCGCTTTGGATCTGACTGACCAGATCCTGCTCGAGCTGAACGAGGATACGGTCCCTCCCGCGGAGGAAGGGCCTGGTTTTTATGACCCGACTGAGCCTCCCAAGGATGAGACCAAACCGCCGGAAGAATTCAAACCGCCAGGAAAATGAAGAAATTCGAGTTGGCATTGGACCCCGGACAGATCACCGCGCTTTGCGGCGGGGAATACCGGGGCAGCCAGGATCTGAGGCTGCAAAGCGTGGCTGATCCCAGTGACGCGGATGAGACGAGCATCGTCTTCTGGGAGCAGGAGAAATATTTCGCTTCCGTGAGGGAATCCCGGGCGGGATTGATCTTTTGCGTTCCCGAGGGCGCGGATAAACTTCCGGGGCGCAACCTGATCCTACATCCCCGGCCCTATTTCGCGCTGATGCGCCTGGTGGCGTGGTGGCTGCAGAAGAGCTCTCCAGGACCGGAGCCGGGGATCCATCCGACCGCTGTCGTCGATCCCTCGGCGAAGCTGGGGCAAAACGTTTATGTCGGCCCCTGGGTGACGATCGGCAGGGATTGCCATATCGGTGACGATGTGGTTATCGAAGCGGGATGCAGCATCGGGGAGAACGTGGCCATCGGCAGGGGAACGAAATTTTACCCCCGGGTGAGGATCTATCCGGATTGTGTGCTTGGCAGCGGGGTGATCCTCCACAGCGGCGTCGTCATTGGGGCGGATGGCTTTGGCTTCATCCTGATGGACGATGTCCAGAACAAGATCCCCCAGATCGGCAACGTCGTCATCGGCGACAACGTGGAGATCGGGGCAAACTCCGCCATCGACCGCGGCACTTTGAGCGCGACCTTCATCGGAGAGGGAACCAAGATCGACAACCTGGTGCAGATCGGCCACAACTGCCGGGTGGGAAAGCATTGCATACTCTGCGCGCAGGTGGGCCTGGCGGGAAGCACGATCCTCGGGGATTACGTTTACCTGGGCGGGCAGGTTGGCCTGGCCGGTCATCTGACGATCGGCGACAGGGCGATGGTCGGGGCGCAGGCCGGCGTCACGCACAACATTCCGGCGGACGCCCGTTATCTGGGGTCCCCGGCGATCGACGCGGGCAGTTACAAGAGGATCTTCGTTTCGCAGAAACACCTTCCGGAGATGTTTCACCACTATCTCAAGGAAAAGAAAAAAAACGACGACAAGAAGTGACCTATGACAGAATATAAGCACACCATCCGTTCCGAGGCCTCCTACACGGGGATCGGGCTGCATTCCGGAGAGATCTCGACGATCCGCTTCAAACCGGCGGGCAAGGATGAGGGCATCGTCTTCATCCGGGTGGACTTGCCCGAACAGCCGGAAATACCCGCGGACATCGACCACGTCGTGGATATATCCCGCGGCACGACGATCGGCATCAAGGGCGCCACGGTCGGCACGATCGAGCACGTCCTCTCGGCGATCAAGGGCCTTTCGATAGACAACATCCGCATCGAGATCGACGGCCCGGAAGCCCCGGTCGGGGACGGCTCCCCCCTGGTCTTCCTCAACCTCCTCCGCAAGGCGGGCCTGGCGCAGCAGGATTCCGAACGGCACTACTTTGAATTTAACGAGGCGATCAGCTTCTCCGCGGAAGAGGAGAACGTGGATATAGTGATCGTGCCCTCCAACGAGCTCAAGGTCACCTTCATGATCGATTACAAGCATCCCTACCTGGGCACGCAATACACCTGGCTGCCGGACATGAAGCAGTTTGAGAAGGAGTTCGGCGGGGCGCGCACTTTCTGCTTCATAAACGAGATCCTGGAGCTCAAGAAGATGGGGCTGATCAAAGGCGGCTCGCTGGACAACGCGCTGGTGATCGCGGAGCCGGATATGAGCGAGGCGGAGCTGAAGCACTTGCAGGACGTCTTTGGCTATCACGAGCCCGTGACGGCCTCCCCCGAAGGCATCCTGAACAGCCATCCGCTGCGCTATTACAACGAATTCGTGCGCCACAAGGTCGTGGACCTGATCGGCGACATCGCCCTTCTGGGAGTGCCCATCAAGGGGCACATCCTCGCCGCCCGCAGCGGCCACAAGACGAACGTGGAACTGGTGAAGAAGCTGCGCAAGATCCAGCTTAAACAGGAGCTGAAAAAGCAGTATCAGAAGGACTATTCCAAGGACGTGGTGTTCGATATCAACGCCATAATGCGCATCATCCCCCACCGCTACCCCTTCCTGCTGGTGGACAAGATCATCGATCTCAAGCCCAATGAATCCATCACCGGGATCAAGAACGTGACGATCAACGAACCCTTTTTCCAGGGTCATTTCCCGGGACATCCGATCATGCCGGGCGTCCTCATCATCGAAGGCATGGCCCAGACGGGCGGGATAATCCTTTTGAACACGCTTGACGATCCCTCCGCGTATGTGGCCTATTTTGCCTCCATAGACAACGTGAAATTCCGCAAACCCGTCCTGCCGGGGGATACGCTGCGCTACGAGATGAAGGTGATCTCCCTGAAGCGCTCCCTTTCCAAGATGCACGGCGAGGCCTTTGTGGGCAGCGAGAAGGTCGCCGAGGGGGATTTCATGGCGATGCTGCAGGAGAAGAACAAATGAGCCTGATCCATCCCACCGCGATAATTCAGGAAGGAGCGGTCATAGGCAAGGATTGCGTGATCGGTCCCTATTGCCAGATCGGGCCCGAAGTGGTACTGGGGGCACGCAATCATTTGTTTTCCAATGTCATCATTGACGGGCAGACCACCATCGGTGATGATAACAGGTTTTTTGCTTATGCTGTGATCGGCACCGAGCCACAGGACCTGAAATTCAAAGGTGAACCCACCGGTCTGCGCATCGGCAGCCGCAACACCTTCCGGGAATTCGTGACCGTCAACCGCTCCAACCAGGCTGGCGAGGAAACGATCGTCGGGGACGGCAATCTCCTGATGGAGTATGTCCACGTGGCGCACAACTGCCACATCGGCTCGTTTTGCGTGATCGCGAACATCGTCCAGATGGCAGGGCACCTGGTGATCCAGGACCACGCCACGATCGGCGGCGCCACGGCCATCCACCAGTTTGTCCATATCGGCACCCATGCCTTTGTGGGCGGAGCTTCCGCGGTCAAGAAAGACATCGCCCCCTACACGCGGGGGCAGGGAAACCCTTACAAGACCGTCGGGCTGAACAGCATCGGCCTCACGCGCAAGGGTTTTTCCAACGATACCATCGAGGCCATCAAGAAGATATACAACGTTTTTTACCGCCAGGGGCTGAATACCTCGCAGGCGCTAGAAGAGGTGAAAACCATCGGCGAACTTATCCCTGAACAAAAGACCTTTGTGGATTTCGTCCTCAGTTCTGAGAGAGGTCTTTCCAATTAAGCCTTGCCTACCGCTTTGGGATTTAAAATTCCGTTTTGCATTGACAGAAACCAGACATCAGTGAATATTGATCACATAAAAAGGTAAAGTATGAGTTTGGAAAACAGGACATGGGAATACGCGAGCGTTTTCATTATGTCCTTTTTGCTTGTCTACAGTCTGACGCCGTTTATTATTAAGCTGGCGTTTAAGCTAAATTTCGTGGACAAGCCTGAAGCGCGCAAAATGCATCTCAGCAGCATGCCCCTGATGGGCGGGCTGAGTGTGTTCATCGGCTTCGCCTTACTTTGCATCTATGACGTGGTCATTTCACCGGCGAGGTATTTCGACACGGCCATGATAGGTTACCTGCTGGGTTCTGTCCTGATCGTCATAATTGGCCTGGTAGACGACCTGCGGGGGATGAATCCCGTCGTCAAGCTGCTGGGGCAGTTGGCTGTCAGCCTGACCTTCATCCTGAGTAACTTCCAGTTCCAGGAGTTGCAGAATATGTTCGGCTCAGCCTATATATCCCTGCCCATAATGGTTCTTTGGATGGTGGGACTGATGAACGCCCTCAATTTCCTGGACAACATGGATGGGATCATCAGCGGCATGGCGGGGATACTTGGCTTGGGATTCTTTGCTTTCAGCCTTACCAATACAACAAGTTCCAACGGTAGCGAAATGGCGTTCATCGGTTTGATATCCCTCAGTTTCGCGGGTTCGGCCTTCGGTTTCCTGCCCTACAATTTCAATCCCGCCAAGATCTTCATGGGTGATGCGGGATCGATGTTCATCGGTTATTTCCTTTCCTCCATGGGCATCCTGATGGCCCGATACGCAGTTCTTACCAGAGCTGACAACATGTTTTATCTCCTGCCCGTGCTGCTTCTGAGTTATGCCATCTTCGACATTTCACTGGTGAGTTATACCCGCAAACGTGATGGAAGGCATGTCATGCAGGGTGGGAAGGATCATTCCACCCACAGGATCCACAACGCCTTGGGTTCGATCAAGGTAACCGCGTTGATCGTTTACGCGGTGAACGTTCTGATAGTCCTCACCACCATAATCATATTCATCACCGGGAACAGAATTCTTCTGCTAGCAACCACGGCCTTGTTCGCGATTTTCTTCATTGTCGTTGGGCGCAAGCTAGACCAGATACCGATCGTGGTTCCCAAGAACCAGACTCGAAAGCAGAAGGAAAACTGATGAGATTCATTCTTTTGGGCACCGGTTCGGGAATGCCGGATGAGACCAAGAGCTCAAGCAGCCTGTATGTGGATACCGGCAGCAAACATCTGCTTTTTGACTGTGGTGAAGGAACCTGCAAAAAACTGCTGAAACACCGGCTTGACCGGGACACGCTCGACGCTATATTTATCAGCCATTACCATCCGGACCACGTTTCCGGCTTGTTCATGGTCCTGCAATTGCTTTACTTGCAAAAACGCAGAAAACCCCTGCAGCTATTTCTGCCTGAACGTCCAGCCGGGATGGTGGAGATGCTTGAGTTTTTCTACCTTTTCCCCAGGAGATTTCCCTATCCCCTGCAGATCTTCGAATGCCCCGAAGCCGAGCTTCATTACGGTGAGGTGGTTGCCGCACTTACGGACCATCTCTTCAACTATGAAGAATTTGTCGAGGGTAACCAACTGCCCAACCAGATGAATTCTTATGCCTTCAGAATAACCTCCGAACAGAAAGATCTGGTCTATACCTCGGACATTGCCACAACTGACTGTATCCTGCCCCTAATAAAGAACAGCCATACGGTTGTTACCGACGCGTTGCATCCGGAACCTGAGCAAATACTCAAACTACAATACGCGGGAGTGCAGAGGATCCTCCTCACACACGGCATATCTGATGATCTGCGCCGGATACTCTTGGAAGAGAAGCCTCCCATGTTCGAATTCGCCATTGAGGACCATGAGTATACCCTATGAGCCTTAAACCTGCCGCAATGCTTCTTTTGGCCATGATCCTGGCCCTGTCCGCCTGTGAGATTAACAAACTCCGCAGCGCCGAGGATCATTACAACAACAAACGCTACGCCGCGGCGATCGAAGAACTGGACGCTTACATAGACAAAGGAATAAACGGCGCACTGGTTACCCGCAGCGAGATATTACGGGCGCAATGTTATTATGATCTTGGCTTAAGGGCATTGCAAAGAGAGAACTGGGACCTGAGCATCCGGTTCCTCAAACTTTCCAATTCCGAGCAAGCGGACGAGGCCTTGGGCAGCGTGTATAAGACTCTATCTGATAAAGCTTTGGAGAATGACGACCACCGTCTTTCCCTGGAATATGTAAACGCCATCATCAGGGAAATGCCCGCATCACCTCTGATCCCGGAGATGCTTGAAAGAAGGATTGGTTTCAGCCTCACTACTTTCATTGATCATAACTCTGCCTGGCAGGATTACATGACCTTGTACGACACATATCCGAACAATGTCTATGAGGTTGCAGCCCGCAAACAGATCATGCGCATAATCCCCGATAAGGTTGAGTACGCCCGGCGGCTTTATTCCTCCGGTTATCACACCGAAGGTCTGCGCATACTCTTTGAATTGGGAAAATATCCCGTCGTGGAAAATGAAACCAACAACCGGATGATCGCGGAGGCCTATATCAACCAGGCGGAATCCTATCTGGAAGGGGAGAATTACCTCGAGGCGGACAGGTTTTTCCGCATCGCGGTCCAGTATGACCCATCCAAAGAAGATGAGATCAACAGACGTCTGGAGCAGGTCGCGTCTTTGTTCATCCGGCGCGGGAACGAACTCGCCGCCCAGCGTGATTTTGAGAACGCCCTGCTGCACTATCAGAAGACTTATGACATCATACCGGGTTATCCTGCCGCCAACCAAGCCATCGCGCGTTTGGAGACGATCCGGGCAAACATCGTCCGGGCCCAGGAGGTCCATGCCCAGGCGGAGAAAGCTGAGGCATCTGGTAAATACGGCGAGGCCCTAGAGCTCTACCGGCAGGCCAACGATCTGGATGCCAAACAGGAATACCGGGAAAAAGCAGCCCAGATGCAAAACCTGATCCAGGCCGAGGCAAATCCAACCGAATTCGCCCAGCGCATCATTCGTGAATACCGGGGCGGATTGATCAACACACGTGTCCAAGCCAAAAAACAGGAACTGCTCGAAGAATACAATCCCAACGAGATCCGTGATTCCGGGTGGAAGGTTATGATCACTCCAGGCCAGTACAGGTATGAGGTCCGGTACGACCTGGTCACCCCCATCGATTTTTACTACTACGTCTGGCAGGTCAACCTGAAGGACCGCAGCATCACACCTCTGAACAAGTTATCAGAAAGCCTGATGAGATGAGTATGCGAGCGCTTGCCCTGATATTCACCTTCCTGATTCTGGCCGCTGGCCTCGCAGCGCAGATCCAATTTGACATCCAGGCCTTTTCGGATACGACCAAATACGGATGGCAGGATTGGCAGGAGCGGAGTGAATACCGCGCTGATCTGCTTGACCGCCAGGAACTTTTGCACATGTATGAGATGGAGGCGAACCCGATCCGGACTAGCATACTAAAATCCCTGCTCGTCCCGGGCTTGGGACAGATCTCCAGCAATGCCGGCACCAAGGGAACAATCATTCTGAGCAGTGAACTGCTCGCGCTGGGAGCGTCTTTGTATTTTTACGACCGCAGCCAGTATTATTACGAAAAATACCTGAACGCGACCCAGATCGAGGACATCGAAAGTTTTTACAGCCAGGCCCAGCGTCCCAGGCAGTATTCCCTGCTCTTTCTTGGCCTCGGTGTGGTCATCTGGGGATACAATATCTTCGATGTCATCCAGACCACAGATGAATACAACGCCCAAGTCTGGAGGAAAATTTGGGAACAATACGGCACCCAAAGCATCGGTGTTGGCCCAGGCGGGCTAAGCATAAGGTTTTAGGAAATACAATGAAGAACCAAACTCTATATCTCCTGATTGTTTTGCTGCTGATCTCAGCTTGTAGTTTGAAGAGAAGCAATCCCCTCGATCCCATTGAGAATTCTGAGATCGAGGCACCCAATACCGTTACGGGCTTGGTTCCCGTCAATACTTCCCCCCCCGGAGCGCCTGACAAATATGTTACCCTCCAGTGGAACTGGATTCCGCCAACGGCATATCATCCCTCTGGATTCAAGATCTACCGGAGCCTGGCCTACATGTCCCAATTTGAACTAATCGATACGCTGGCAACCTATTACGATTCTGAGGATCAGCTGATCACCGAAGAATACAGCCACACGGGGGTTATGCCCGGAGATTATTGGTACAAAGTATCGGCATATATCTATTACGGTTATGAATTTCCGCTCGAAGGGAGGGCTTGCGACCCGGTGTTTGTCAGGGTTCGGCCTTAGGTCTCATCTTCCCTATGCTTACAGATTTTCACTCCGAGCTGAATGCCCAGCAGTTCAAGGTGGTCACTGAGACCGAGGTTCCCCTCCTCGTCCTGGCCGGGGCTGGAAGCGGAAAAACGCGTTCCATCATCTACCGCGCTGCCTGGCTGCTGGGAGAAAAACAGGTTCCGCCCTGGAACATCCTCGTAGTTACATTCACCAACAAGGCTGCCCGGGAATTACAGGAACGTTTGGAGCAAATATTGGGCTTCCCCGTACGCTCCCTCTGGGTGGGAACTTTCCATCACGTTTGCTCACGCATACTGCGTTATGAGGCCACGCATCTCCCTTTTGGCGCCAATTTCTCCATTTATGACGAGGACGCTCAGAAATCCGTCCTCAAGAAGATCTACAAAGAGCATAATTACGATAAGCAAAAATACCCCATCCAGCGTGTTTTGGGCAGGATAGGCAGATACAAGAACCGCCTGCTGCTTCCGGAAGATCTGGCCGGGGATACGCGGGAAACATCATCCGAAAAAAACGATCAGAATGATTTTGAAAGCAAATTCCTGAGGATCTACACCCTATATCAACAGACCCTGTTGCTCAACCAGGCCCTGGATTTTGACGACATCCTGCTCTACACGGCCAAACTGCTGCAATCGAACAAGCTGGTGCGCGATAAATACAGCCGTCTTTTCAACTATGTGATGATCGACGAATATCAGGACACAAACCACGCCCAGTTCGAGATCATCCACCAGATCGCCGGTGAACATCAACGCGTATGCGTTGTGGGTGACGACGACCAATCCATCTACAGTTTCCGGGGAGCCACCATACGCAACATTCTGGAATTTGAACGTGACTACCGGAATGTGCTAACCGTTCGTCTGGAACAGAACTACCGCAGCACAATGCGCATACTCAACCTCGCCAACTCCATCATCCGGAACAACCGTAACCGCCACAGCAAGGACCTCTGGTCTGAACTTGGCGAAGGCGAAAAACCGGAATTATTCAGCTATGAGGACGAAACGGACGAAGCGGATAAAACGGTGCGCCATATCCTGCGCCTGCATGAAGACGGCATCCCCTGGAGCCAGATCGCCGTCCTTTACCGCACCAATGCCCAGTCCAGGGTTTTCGAATACGCCCTGATGCAGGCTGAGATCCCACATTCAATAGTGGGCAGTCTGCATTTCTACCAGCGCAAGGAGATCAGGGACCTGCTTGCCTACCTG
>CAYRVG010000106.1:0-13979 GCA_964427765.1 uncultured Candidatus Cloacimonadota bacterium | reverse complement strand
GATGACCTGACGGAAAGAATCTGGTACTCGTATTTCATAGATCTTGTCGATCTGGCTGGCAATTCATCACGTTCAGATACGACAAATTACGCCCTACTGAGCAAATGTATGCCTGCCTCCCCTGCTAACAATGCCACCATTTCCCATATTGGTGCAACTTTCGAATGGGAAAGCAGTGGGACTGCATCTTTTTACCGTCTAATGATCTTTGATGAGAATTCTGAATATTTTTATCATCAGGATCTGTATGTTGCCATGGAACCTGAACTTGCAATCACTATTCCCGTGAATCTAGGATTATCTGGAAGAACTATGCGCTGGCGTGTGGATGCCTTTGACTGGGACCAGGAGCAACAGATTTATATGGGTTCTGAATCCAACGAGAGCATAGTACATTTTCAATAAATCGCTATTTATCTATATATGACCTTGAGAATAACCAAGAAATTTTTGCTAAGTAGTCATTTTGATTAAGCTGGACGGCTCAGTTTAGGTTGCCAACTGATGGTGATAAATGATGTTAGATCACTAAATCAAAAAATACTAAAAACGCCTTTGATTTGTAATTATTTATATTGGCAAGATGATAAAGATTTATCTTGACGTAATACTATAATATAGAATTATAACTAAAATTGAAAAAATGAGGCTATGGTGAAAAAATTACTGCTGTTACTAATGATTATTTGCATACCGCTGTTTGTATATGCCCAGCCAAACACAACAACGACTACCTCCAGCAGTATTTCTGCTTATTCATATGAGGGAGAGCGTAGTGGTGTGGAAAAGCTGAAAATGAATGTGTATATTTTGGGGCAGGTGCATAAGCCAGGCTTGTATCTTGTTCCGGATGACACAGATTTTATTACCTTGTTGGCTTTAGCCGGTGGACCAACTGAAGATGCCAAACTATCCAAAATCAGGGTTATCAGACCTGAGAAGCAAATCTTAGATAGCACTTCCGAACCGGAAGTTATTTGGATCAACTTCGCCAAATACATGGAAACTGCAGAAAACAAATATTTGGCCACTAGCACGCAGATGACAAGTGAAATCGATGAAGAGTCTGGCGCTATAAAGGAGAAGGTAGTATATGATCTTCGACTCCAACCTGGTGATACGATCGTGGTTTCGGGCACTATCTTCTATGCTTTGACCAAAGTTGCGAACATTCTCAGCGATGCCACGATATTCCTTAGTGTTTACAGCCTTATTAACAGCCTTAAATAGGTGGTGAAAGATGGATCAAATGAATTCACAACAAAACCAAAACCAAGCAGAAGAGATCAAACTATCGGATTATCTTCGCATCTTGCTGCAATATCGTTATTTGATCATATTGATCTTTATCCTGGCACTGGCTGTAACCATTGTATATACATACAGACAACCCCGGATCTATTCCACCTCGGCCAGGATCCTGCTCGAAAATCAAGCGACCGGTGCTGAAGTTTTGCTGCTCACGAATCAGGGAAGCGGCAAAAACTATATTAATAACCAGATCGAACAGATGAAAACCAAGCCTGTGCTGAGTACTGCCTGGGAAATAATGAAGAAGAATCCAGATTGGGAATCTTACCCCATAAGCACATCAAGCAATCCTGCAGGAAGCCTTGCCAGAATGAATGTGGAATCAAAAAGAGACACCGACATCCTTACCCTATCATTTGAATCCACGCACCCCGGGGAAGCCATGGCTGCTGTAAACGCGATAGCAGATGCAGTTCAGCAGCAAAACACACAACTGGCACGTTTGGAATACACGACGATCAGAGAGTTCCTTGGCGAACAGCTCGATCTAATTTCGCGCCGATTACAGATATCGGAAGATGACCTGAGAGCATTCAAGAATGAAAACAGACTGATTGAGCTTTCTGAGACAACCAGCCAGTGGATCGAACAATCTGCGGAGATTGAATCAGAATATGAGACCGCTCTCACCGACCTTGCCGTCAAAGCCAAAACTGTCGATGTCCTGAGGAGCCAGTTGGCAGATCAAGATTCCCTGCTTCAGAAGGTTGACAATGTTTTGAAAGCACCATACATTGAAGAACTTCGCAAGCAGATTATCACGACACAGGCCATGATAGCCAGGTTGCGCACAAATGAAGACTATCAGGAAGACCACCCCCAAATGAAATTGTTGCGGGAGGAAGTGGCCAAAACAAAGGCCACCCTGGATACTGAGATCACAAAATTCATCAATATTTCTTTGCAACAAGATCCTCTTGCAGCTAGAAATGAACTTTTAACAAAGATCACGCAGGCAAATGTTGAATTGGAAATGGCTCGTACGTTGGTTAACGGAATCGAGCAAACCAAGATCATTTTCGATGAAAGACTTATCACATTGCCAGACAAAGAACTGGAATTTGCCAGGCTCCTGCGTAGCATGACGCTTGATGAGAAGATCTACGGCATTATGATGGAGAAATACGAGGACGCTCGCATCGCGGAACAGGCAAAAATCGGGACGATCAGAATCCTTGATTATGCCGGAAGGCCTAGTGTGCCGATTAAACCGCGCGTTTCGATGAATATACTGGTGGGAATAATCCTCGGTCTTGGTCTTGGGGTCGGTGCCGCTTTTCTGGTTCATTCACTGGATACCAAACTCCGCACCCTCGAGGATATGGAGAACTATGTCAAATTACCCATCGTGGGAACTATTCCTGTAATCCAGGAATCTGAATCCCGCATCATGGAATTCAACAACATGATAGAACAGGCAGAAGGAGAAAACAAGGAACAACTCAGTAAATCACTTCATTATGTCTTGATGCAGCTTGTCTCCCATTACGCTCCAAAATCACCAATAGCTGAAGCTTACCGCACTCTGCGTACAAATATACTTGCCAAAAAACCTGCCGGAAGCACCACTATGCTCATTACATCTTCCGGTCCTAAAGAGGGTAAATCTACAACCGTTGTCAACCTTGCCATTACCTTGTCGCAGATGAACACGAAAGTTATGCTTGTGGATATGGATATGCGACGTCCGATGGTCCACAATAAGTTTGGAGTGGAAAAAGAAAATGGCCTCAGCGATTACCTGATAGATCCTGATGTTACCCTTGGGCAGGTTACAAAAGCCTCCGGGTTGCCAAACCTTGATGTTATAACCAGCGGTTTTGTGCCCCCCAATCCTTCTGAATTGATATCTTCCTCAAGAACTGACAAACTCATTGAAGAACTGAGAGCAAAATATGATTACATTCTTTTTGATACTCCGCCAATCATAGCTGTTACGGATGCACTTATCCTAACCAAAAAAGTTGACCTTACTTTCATCGTGGTACGTTGCGGATTCACCGAAAAGGGAATCATCAAACGCACCAAGGAATTGATGGAGAATATTAACTCCACAATAGACGGCATCATCGTGAACGGTATCTACATTCAAAAGTATTACAACAAACAGAACTACTACTATTATTACTATTACTACTACTATTACTATAGTGACGAAATGCCCAAGAAACAAAAGAAGAATGCTGATCGCCTCTTACGCAAAACTAAATCTGTTTCTTGAGATCCTGGGTAAGCTCCCCGGCAATTATCACAAAATAGAGACACTGCTGTGCAGTGTCTCTATTTGCGATACGATCAAATATGCTTTGACAAAAAAGCAAGGTATAAAATTGTGGTCAAACTTGCCGGAAATGGCTACCAAGGATAATCTGGTTTTCAGGATAGCAAGTTATTTGCATGATAATTACAAGCCTGATTGTGGCTTGGAAATATCTTTGGAAAAGCGAATCCCGATTGCTGCTGGCTTGGGTGGTGGCAGTAGCAATGCCGCAAATACGATTAGAGCGCTGAACCACCTTCTGAAGTTGGATTTAAAGTTACAAGAGATGGAAGATATCGCTGCCATATTTGGTAGTGACATCGTTTATTTTTTGCAGGGCGGAACTGCTTTTGCTACACATCGCGGTGAAGTTGTAAGACCTTGTACGGATATTGACATTGACAACATTTTGCTGGTCAATCCCAATATTCCCATATCCAGCGCAGAAGCCTACACTCTGGTTGAAGTTCCGGACACCGCTGCCAGGCGCCATTTTGATCCAATTCACTGGCAGGATTGTTCTTATAACAGGCTTGAATCCGGTGTAAGGAAACGTTATCCGGAAGTGGATGATGTTTTACTATGGCTTATACAGAGTGGTGCGAAACCCGCTCTGATGAGTGGAAGTGGATCCACCTGCTTCGGCGTTTTTGTAGATCGCCGGGGTATGGAGACTTGCAAGAATTATTTTGACAGTAAAGGTTATTGGACAAAAGTAGTAAGAACTATATCAAAGAAAGAGTATCAAAGTGTATTCAAAGCTTAAGTTGATCACGGGAAGGGCCAATCCGAACCTGGCCGAAGAAGTGGCACGCTATGCCGGGGTGCCTCTCGCCGATATTGATCTGTTTAAATTTGCCAACGACGAGGCTTTTGTCAAGGTCAATGACAATGTCCGGGGTGCTGATGTTTTTGTCATTCAGCCAACTTGCAGGCCTGTAAACGACAACCTTATGGATCTGCTCATAATGATCGACGCCCTTAAAAGAGCTTCCGCCCAGAGGATCAACTGCGTCATACCGTACTACGCCTACGCGCGTTCGGACAAGAAGGACCAACCCCGGGTTCCCATTACGGCAAAACTTGTTGCAGATCTGCTGACCGTGGCCGGCGCGCATAGGATCATCACCGTTGATCTGCATGCCGAGCAGATACAGGGTTTTTTCAACATACCCGTTGATCACCTCTATTCGCTTCCGACTTTCGCCAGATATCTCCTGAGCATGAACATCAAGGATATGGTCGTGGTTTCGCCAGATTCAGGCGGGGCAAACCGCGCCCGGGCCATGGCAAAACGCCTGAACTGCGGACTTGCCATCGGCGACAAGAGGCGAAGCGGAAATGAGGATCAGACGGAATTGCTAAATATCATTGGTGATGTAGAGGGAAAATCCGCCATTCTATTTGATGACATAATCGATACTGGCGGCAGTTTGATAAAGGTTGCCGAAGCCCTTCAAAAGCAGCATGTCAAGAGGATCTTTGCCGCCTGCACACATGGGGTTTTATCCGGCTCAGCCGTACAGAACATACAGGAATCGCCGATAGAAAAGCTGTTTATAACAAACACAATTCCGCTTTCCAAGGAAGCTGCCAAATGCAAAAAAATCGTGCAACTTTCAATAGCGGAGATGCTTGCCATAGCAATAAAGAAAATACATATAGAAGAGTCTCTCAGTATTCTGTTCAAATAGGATTTGAGATTGGAGGAATAAATGATATTTAATCTTGATGCGAAGAAAAGAACAACCACCAAGAAAAGCGAACTTAATGCACTTCGTGCCCAGGGAATGATTCCCGCGGTACTTTATGGCAAGGAAGTTGATACAGCTTCCATCGCCATAGACAAGGGCGAATTTCAAAAGTGCTACAAGAGAAGCTTCAATGAGCTTGCCTTTTATGATATCAAGTTCGATGGGAAAAAATACCACACTATCCTCAAGGATAAATTGGTCCATCCTGTTACGCGTGATATCCTGCATATCGATTTCATGGTGATCCAGGCCAAGGCGCAAATGGAATTTGATATCCCGATCAAGTTTGTCGGTGAATCCATTGGAGCAAAGGAAGGTGGGTTCACGGATTACGTTCATAGGACAGTAACAATTTCCTGTCGGGCGGATGAGATCCCCCACGAGTTAGAACTGGATGTTTCAGATCTGCAAATTGGCGATTCACTACATGTTGCAGATCTTCCCAAGGGAACCTGGCAGTACAAGGACAATGATGATATAACCCTGGTTGTTGTTCACGCCAAGAGAGTCGAAGAAGAAGTGGCAGCACCTGAAGAGGCTGCTCCTGAAGAGGCAGCTGAAGCCGAAGCCGGAGAAACTGAAACTGAAGAAAAACCTGAATAATGAAACTTATCGTGGGTTTGGGGAACATTGGCGTGAAATATGAACTTTCGCGCCACAATGCTGGTTTTATGTGCCTCTCCCAGTGGTCTGAAAAACATAAGGTCGGTTTCAAACACGATGTATTGTTTAATTACGCGCGATACAAAAACGCGTGTTTGATCAAACCAAACACTTATATGAACAGGTCTGGCCTTGCTCTGGCTGAAGCCCTGAAAAAATGGCAAGCTGATGAAGTGCTGGTCTTACATGACGATATTGAACTCCCGCTGGCGAAGTTACGTCTGCGTCAGGCAGGCGGAGATGGCGGCCATAATGGTGTGAAGTCTCTGCTCGAAGTGATGCCGGAGGAAAACCTGAAGAGGATCCGCATAGGCATTGGCATGAACGAAGGGGATCCCCGGGATTTTGTCCTGGATGTTTTCTCGGAAGAGGAACTGCTTCAGTTACAACCAGCCCTGGACAAAGCAATCGAGTTGATTGATACATACATAAAAAGTGATTTCAATGCTGTACTTGATAAATACAGCATATGGAGCCAATCCTGTTCCGGGGAGAAAGAACCCGGAAACAAAAGTCCAAAGGAGAAGGAATATGATCAAGGATTATGAACTTATGGTGATAATCTCACCAGAGCTTAGCGAAGATGAGGCGGGCAAACAAAATGAAGCCATTCTCGCTCTTGTCGGAGAGCAAAGTGGTGAGATCATCAAAACCGATCCCTGGGGAAGGCGCACACTTGCTTATCCCCTCAACAAGCATAAGGAAGCTTATTATTTCGTGAATTACCTCAAGATGGAATCCGACGGAATAAAAAGCGTCAAACGCCAGCTCAACATCAACGAAAAAGTGCTCCGGCACATGTTCGTTGCCAAGGAAGATTAGGAGGAATCATGGCAGATCTCAAAGTACCAAGGCTAAACAAGGTTTTCCTTGCCGGCCGCATTACCAAAGACCTCGAGCTCAGGTATACACCCAAGGGTACCCCCGTGGTTAATTTTACAATAGCCATGGACAAACGTTTTAAAGACGAATCTGACGAATGGCAGTCTGTCCCTGTGTTCATAGACATCGTTGCCTGGAAATACAACGCGGAAAATATCTGCAAGCAAGCCAAGAAAGGCACAGCCGTACTGGTCGAAGGCAGGATCGAGACTAGTTCCTATACGGACCAAAACAACGTCAACCGCAAGCGCTTCGAGATCTGGGTGGACCATATTCAGACCCTTGAATGGTTGCCGCGCGAAGGCGAACAGATGAATCAGGAAGACGCCCCCATTCCTGCCGAGGAACAAGAGCCAAGTTCTGAGACAACAAACGACGACGTACCATTTTAAACTGGAGAATTAAATGAACTATTCGGATAGAAAAAAAAGATTCACCCGCAAGAAATACTGCCGCTTTTGTGCCAATAAAGACCTTGTCATTGATTACAAGAATCTTGATGTATTGCGCCAGTTCATCTCCGATGTTGGCAAGATAGATCCTGCCCGGATGACGGGTACATGCTCCAAGCACCAGAGAAAGCTCACCAAAGAGATCAAACGGGCGCGTCAAATGGCGCTGCTTCCCTATGTAGTGGAATAGTGTTTCTGATAGCCTTGCTCCTGGGTGTCATTGCATCCATAAGCCCCTTTATCGGATTGGTTTTGGTAATTACCTACTGCCACTACCTGCTGAAGAACGAACTCAAGTCTCCTTTGAACAGGCTGATGCTCTTCTTCGTATTCCCGATCCTGTTTGTGATGCTTTTCGCAAATCAGACTGGAAGCCTGGTTGTGGCATCCGATGCCGTATTCGGCGTGGGCTTGGTTGCCGTGGTTTTTCTGTTTGGTCTGATCAAACACAAAAATTCCACACAGGCGATGGCAAACGGAGCTTTGCTGATAATTGCCTATGGGATCATCAGACATTTCCTTTTTGGTGACTATCTTATGGCTGCCAATGAGCAGGCTTTGAGCGATATGGGCAACCTCTTTCCCCGGGTCATGCAAAACGCGGAACTGCAAAATTCTCTTTCTCTGATGCATTATTTCATCCCTTCCAGCTGGATGGTGCCTCAATTGGTGGCACTTTTCACGGGCTTTGTGATATTCCGGAATCTGGGAGAAAGGAAATTTGTCTGGAAGAAATTCAGTCTGCCGTATTTCTACAATTTCCTGTTTATAATACTGCTGCCCTTGTATTTCATTCCCCAGCTGCGCATGATCTTTGTCAACACGCTTCTCGCGGTCTGCGTTTTACCACTTATCCAGGGCATCGGCGTGATATTACATTTCTTTGCACGCCTGTCCAACAACGTTATTTTCATGATCTTGTTATCAATACTAATTTTATTCAACCTCATCCTGGTCGCGCTGCTCGGTTTTGCCGACACCTGGCTCGATCTCAGGAAATTAAAAACCAAAGGAATCAAAATATGAAAGTGATCCTTTTAAATCACATAGAAAACCTAGGAAAGAAAGGCGACGTTGTGTCCGTCAAACGTGGCTATGCACGAAATTACCTTGTTCCCCGCAACCTTGCGCTTTTCGCCACACCCCAAAACCTGAAGCACCTAAGCTCCATCCAGGCCCAGGCAGCTGAAGAAGAGGAAAAGGTACTGGCGGAATTGAAAAAGCTTGACGATAAGATAAGAAGCCTTAGTCTGACATTTATCCGTAAGGTTGACGAAAATGAACACATGTTCGGTTCTGTCTCAGAAACTGATATTATCAACCAGCTTGCGGATAAAGACGTGGAGATACAAAAGTCCATGATTATGCTGGACAAACATATCAAGACTCTGGGTGAAACCGTGGTGCCAATACGCCTGCACAGGGATTTGGTTTCCGAACTGAAAGTCATGGTGGAGAAGGAAGCCAAAGAGGTCCCGGTTGAAGAAGATGAAACAGAAACACCTGAAAAGGTGGAGGAAGAAAGTCCTGCCGAACCGGAACCCGTCCCTGAAGAAGATATAACAGAAGACGAAATATAAACCGGGAGATACCCATGAAAAACGTCCTTTTCTATGGCTCTAGGATACTCTTAACCATCATTCTGATCGGGCTGCTGTCCATGCTGGGGATCGGCAATCCCAAGGCTGTTCCTTATTTTGTGCTGTTTTTCATAGCGGTCTTTGCCATTGTATATTTTCTCAATAAAAAGGCCAATGAAAGAGCCCGTGAGGAAAAATCTGGATCAGTTCTCAATACCGTCCTGCAATTTGTGGGACTTGTGATCTTTGTCGGTGCCCTGTCCTTGATCGGATTGACGAAGGGTATTATCGGATACATCATCTGGTTTGCGGTCATAGCGATCATTGCCCTGGCGATCTATCTCTCACTCCGTAACAGGAAGCAGCATTTTGAACTGATGGAAGTCAATCCGCGGGGGAAAAATGTCCTCATTATCATCCTTGCTGTGCTGTCTGTTGTTGTGCCGGTACTTATCATCCGGTATGGCGGAGTGATCCCGATAGCTGCGGGCAGGGAAGTTCTGGCTGTCATCATCCCCCTCATAGGAGTGCTGGTATTCATTGCTCTGCTGTACCTTGCAATGATATTGATCAACAAGAAAGGCGAAGCTGTATCCAATCGCGTCATCGGATACTTGCTGATCATCCTGGCCTCGATCCTGCCGGGAATTATGTTACTCTTTATCGATGCGGATACCAGCAGTTTTGCCGGAGTTTACCTGGCAGCCTTGGTCGCCGTGATCCTGTCCTATTTCGCGTTTGATCTGAAGTATAAGCTTAGCTGACAACCTTCATTGGAAGAAAACTCAGAATCCCAGGCTTCTATTTATGGATACCAAAGCCTTTACAGCTATATCAAAGCTTCAAAAACAGGTAATTCTCAGGATAGGCGGGGAAAAATACCAGCCTTTCATAGAATTGTACCAGGCTTGGAAGAATTTGGTTGGAGGTCTTTTGGCCTCAAGGTCGCATCCCTTTCGCTACCTTAACTCTGTTTTGTATGTAGCCGTGGAGAATAATTCCTGGATGCAGGAGTTGGTTTTGCGCAAGTCAGACATAATCCGCCAGTGCAAGGCCAGAGTGCCAGATTTGAAGGACATAATCTTTATCATTAAGAGTTGATACATGAGTGACGTCTTGATAGCCCCGTCGATCCTTTCCTGCGATTTTGGTGAACTTAAAAAAGAGCTGAAAGCGCTTGGCGAAGCCAACATGTTGCATCTGGACGTCATGGACGGTCATTACGTTCCCAACCTCACGTTCGGATACCCCCTGATAGACAGGATCCGCCAACTCACGGATCTGCCTTTGGATACGCATTTGATGGTGACAAATCCGGCGGATTACATAGACGGTCTGGCAAGACTTGGCGTCGAATGGATCAGTTTTCATCAGGAATGCGAGTACCACGCCCATCGTCTGGTGCAGAGGATCAAAGAACACGGTATAAAAGCAGGGATAGCACTTAATCCAGCCGTTCCCCTTTCCAGCCTTGATTGCATCCTTCCCGAGCTGGATTATGTACTTTTGATGAGCGTCAATCCGGGCTTTTCCGGGCAGAAGTTCATTTTCTCGACGCTGGAAAAAACAAGAAAACTGGCGGATATCATCTCACGCAGGCAACTCCGGGCGCTCATCGAAGTGGACGGCGGCATAAATAATACCATCGCACCGGATCTGATCTCCGCCGGGGCCGATATCCTTGTTTCAGCTTCATATATCTTTGGCAGCGAGGATTACGGGATGGCGATCAAAAAACTCCGGGGTGAAGCATGATGCCAGCCGCCCGTTGTTGAGGCGTTTTGGTAATTCCAGTTGTCTTTGCCCGCCTTCAATGCCAAAAACATAATATTCACCACCTGTTCGCATATCCAGCTCTACCCCATTTTTCGGGATTCACAGAATTTCTGAATCACCTCATGCAACCTGTATTATTGAAAATTATAAGTACATTTAATGTGACGAAACAAATTCTAAGATATCAGGGCACAAATTGCTCTTTTCCTTGCTTGGATAAAAGACGATGATGATCATAACAAACCAAGGTACAAAAAATGTTTAGTAGTCTATCTGAAAAACTCGATAAAGTATTCAAAAATCTCCGCGGCAGGGGTTACCTCACTGAACAAAACATCAAGGACGCCCTGCGCCAGATCCGGATGGCGCTGTTGGAAGCGGACGTAAATTTCAAGATAGCGAAAAATTTTGTCGCCGAAGTGGAAAAACGGGCCCTCGGCGCGGAGGTTATGAAATCCCTCACCCCCGGGCAGCAGGTCGTGAAGATAGTCCATGAACAGCTGGTCGCGCTCATGGATACCGAGGGCTTTGAGCTAAAAACCTACAATAACAAACTGACCAAGGTCATGCTCGTAGGTTTGCAGGGTTCGGGCAAGACCACGGCTTGCGCCAAACTGGCTCTCCACTATCGCAAAAAACACCTGAATACCATGATGGTGGCCTGCGATGTATACCGTCCCGCGGCGATTGACCAGCTTGTTTCCCTGGGCCGGCAGATCGGCATTCCGGTGATTACCGAAGAAACCAAGGATGTAATCCGCATAGCTGACACAGCCCTCAATCATGCCCAGAAAGAGCTTGCCAATCTGCTTATCTTTGATACGGCCGGCCGGCTGCACATCGACGAGGTGATGATGGACGAGGTTGTGCGGCTGAAATCCAGGATCCAGCCCGATTACATATTCTTTGTCGCGGATGCCATGACCGGCCAGGAAGCAGTCTCCGTCGCCCGTGAATTTCATGACAAACTGGCCTTCGACGCCGTCATTCTCACCAAGCTGGATGGCGACGCGCGGGGTGGGGCCGCCCTTTCCATCAAAGCTGTCACGGAACGTCCCGTGGCTTTTGTGGGAGTGGGTGAAAAACTTGGCGATTTTGAGGTCTTTTATCCCGAACGCATGGCCTCGCGCATCCTGGGGATGGGCGATGTTCTGACCCTGATAGAAAAGGCTGAACAAGCCGCGGATGAGGATGAAAGCGAAAAACTCGCCAAAAAAATGCTCAAGAACCAGTTCACCTTGAACGATTTTCTCAAACAGCTGCAGAGCATCAAAAAAATGGGATCCCTGGAGTCCATAATCCGCATGATACCCGGCCTGGGGCACAAGCTGCCAGCGAATATGAATCTAGACGACAAAGCCCTGGTCCACGTCGAGGCGATCATCCAGTCCATGACAGAAAAGGAACGCGAGCGCCCGGATATCCTCAACGGCAGACGCAGACTGCGCATTGCCAAGGGTTGCGGCAGGTCCGTCATGGAAGTGAACCGGCTCCTGCGCCAATTCGAGGACATGAAGAAAATGATGAAGAAGTTCTCCTCTCCCCAGGGCATGAAAGATCTGGAAAACCTGATGAACAGATCAAAATGAAATAGAGGCTAGGTATGAAAAGAATTATATTGATCCTATCCCTTTGCACCCTGGGCATTTTCGCCCTCGCGGCGGAAACCGTGACGCTTGGCGGTGGAGATAACTCCATCACCATGCTCTCTTCTTCGACATCTGAAACTGTTGTCCAGTATCAGATCAGGAAATTTGAACAAACGCCAGTGAAGATCGAAAAAAACCAATGGTTCCAGATCCGCCTGCCCAAGGAAGGGATATTACATGAAAAAGGGTTCCCCGAACTTCCGGTATTCAATCGCAGCATAATCATCGATGATACGGCCCGGATGAAACTGGAGATCTTTGATGTACAATATCAGGATCTGGAGATCCCTGTGGCTCCCTCCAGGGGAGTAATCACCCGTAACATCGATCCCGACACTGTGCCTTACACCTTTGACGAGAAGATCTATCAAAGCGATGAATTCTATCCCCAAAACCTGGCTGAACTCTCTGAACCCTATATTCTCAAGGATTTCCGCGGTATCACAATCAGGACTGTTCCCTTCGCCTACAATCCCAAAACCAGGATTTTGCGTGTGTTCACCAGCTATAAGATTCGCGTCTATGCTCACGGGGTCGATACTGTCAATACCATTCCGAACAACAGGGACAGCATCTCAAGAGATTTTCTCAATATTTACGAAAACCACTTTTTAAACTGGAACAGCCATCGTTATACACCAGTGAATGATACATTCGGAAAAATGCTGGTGATCTGTCATACCAACTACATGAGCACTATCCTCCCTTATGTGAACTGGAAAAAACAGAAGGGGATCGAGACCGAACTTATCCAATTCTCAACGATCGGAACAACTGCCACCCAGCTTCAGTCCTACATCCAAAACCGCTACAACGCGGATAACAGCATCACCTATATCCAGATCGTGGGCGACGCACCGCAGATCCCCTCCCTCAGTTCAGGAGGAGGAGGAGCAGACCCGGTATTCTCGCTTGTGGCAGGTTCTGATAACTATCCTGATATATTCATTGGTCGTTTTTCCGCTGAAACTGCTGCCCAGGTCACTGCCCAGATCAACAAGGCGATTATCTATGAGCGTGATCTGGATACATCCGCAACCTGGCTTGCCCAGGCAATGGGCATAGCTTCAGCAGAAGGCGGAGGTTCACTGGGCGACATGGGTGAATCTGATATACAGCATATGGATCTGATCCGCACGGACTTGCTTGGCTATGGCTACACCACTGTCGACCAGATCTATGATCCTGGTGCCTCCGCTGCCACGGTTACCACCAATATCAACGCCGGACGAGGGTTTGTGAACTACGTTGGCCATGGATCGAACACAACCTGGGGAACAACCGGGTTCAGCAGCACCAACGCCTCCGCCCTCACCAACGGCAACAAGACACCGTTGATCATGGACGTGGCTTGTGTGAACGGCAACTTCGTTTCCATCACCTGTTTTGCCGAAGCCTGGCTGCGCAATGCCAATGGCGGGCCGGTTGCCATGTACGCCTCTTCCATAAATCAGTCCTGGAATTCTCCCATGCGCGCCCAGGACGAGGTCACTGACCTATTGGTCGCTGAAACCAAGACAACTGCCGGCGGCCTTTTTTACAACGGCTCCTGCGAAATGATGGACGTATATGGTACGGATGGGGTCAACATGTTCAAGACCTGGCACATCTTCGGCGACGCCAGCCTCGTGGCGCGCACCAAAACGCCCCTG
>CAYRVG010000105.1:0-10862 GCA_964427765.1 uncultured Candidatus Cloacimonadota bacterium | reverse complement strand
CGTAAAACCCTGGAAGGCGTACTTGATGGCGAGGCCCAGGGCGGCCCAGACCAGCATCTTCCAGATCGTCAGAAGAAAGGAAAAGGGATAGCGGAAACTCCTTTGGATGATCCATTTTGATATAACCTCGCCCAAGGTGCCCAGGATGGCGAACTGGATCATGGCGGAAACCAAGGGCTGAGCCTTCACCCAATCGAGGTAAAGGGCCGGCAGGGAAGCTATGAATTCAGGCATGGACGCTCCTTGTCGCGGGGAATATCCTCCCCGTCTGGATCTTGATAATTGTTGCTGGATAACTGTTTGCCGGTGACGGGCTTTCTGTCAAATCTTTTCTCTCCGCCTCGAAAAACCTGGAGCGATATATTGGAAAAATCAACAGATTGATTGGCCATAGTTTGGACGAAGGCACGTAAGACCCTACCCTCCTTTTGCTTACGCTACAGCGCAGCGATAGCACTTCGGGACCACCTCGCCAAAAAGGCTGTTGGGTCCGAGGTCCTATGCCTGAAGTGGGAAGAAACCAGAAAGGAAAGCATCACAAAGCCCGGAGAAGCGGGGAACACGCGGGTTTTGGGATAAAAAAATGGCTCCGGAAGAGGGATTCGAACCCCCGGCCTAGTGGTTAACAGCCACCCGCTCTACCGCTGAGCTATTCCGGAACGCGTTTGTATTATGCAAGTTTTGAAAGGGTAAAAATCTGTCAATGAAAATTATGGACCAGAGCGGGCAAAGAACGGACACGCCTGCAATTCGATGCCATAGAGCCTTTTCAGCCAGATCCCAACAGAGGTGAGGAACAGCTTTTTCAGTTCCCGGAAGGCCGGTTCATCCAGCTCGCCGCTCCATTCGTCCATGAAGGTCTTCTTGAATTCGATCGCCAGGCAGATGAGCCGGTCCGAATATTTCGCGTTCAGCCAGCGTGGAAAATTGCCCCCGGGGAATTTGACGTCCTCGCGGCAGTCCAATGGTTTGCCAAGGTAGGTCTGGGAGCCCAGAATGTGGCGCAAAGCGGCGGACGCCGGGTAATGCTCTTCCCGCAAGTTGCTGCGCCCGATGATGATATCCGGGTTGTTCTCCTGGGGATCGGGCTCCGCCTGGGGTCCGCCCCGGCGATGGTTGTAGGAATGCAGATCCAGCACCACCAAAAATTCATGGCGTTTCAGCAACGTATCCATCTGGTATTCCATGAGTTTGTGCCAGCCCTGATAATCCTGGTTCAAGCGGGCCAGAACCTCTTCCGGGATGGCTTGCGTGCGCGCTGGCAGGCCCCAGCAGTCCTCCGGTTTTTGATAGATCGCCCTGTGGGGGGGGCGGTTGAGATCGATGGCGAAGCGCGAGGTCTTCACGACGACGTGGTTGGGAAAAAGCCCGGCGAATTCCCCTGTGTATGGATCCTCCTCACGCAGGCGTTCCTGCTCCGGTATGCCGCAGATCTTCTCCAGCTCGGGCGGCAGGTGATGCCCGTTGTGGATGGCCGTGGCTAAAAGCGGCAGGCTTTCGTCGCCGAAGGTGAATGAGGAAACCAGCATGGATCGGTGTCAGATCCCGGGTTCGGGATCCTCGCGGGGAACGCCTGGGTCTATTCCGAAAGGCTCATCCGAGCGGTGATCGACAAGGTTCGATTCTGTTTCGTATTTCCGCTGGGGATCAGCGTCTTTTTTGAAGTCGTTTATGAGTGTGATGGACTGGTTTTCGGTCCAGGGGAAATAAAAATGCTCCCCGTGCTGCCAGTAGGTATAATCGGTGGGCATATCCAGCCAGTCGGCCTGGATCCTGGTGCTGCCGTGGGCGTTGTAGTATCCTGTGCGGTAAAGCACGTTGTTGCTGGGGATGATGATGTCGTCGATGGTCTCGTCGATCATGCCGTAATTTACGTAGAGGGGATGCAGGTCGTGATAGCCAGTGTTGCGCATTTTGAGGAAGAAAAGGTCCGGGTAGGTGATCAGATAGGTGGTGTAGGAATCGCCGCTGATATCGCGGGTGCGCTCCCATTTGACAACCAGGCCGATCTGTTCTCCATAGGCGTCTGTTCCATGGGTTTCCGCTTCGTAATGATAGCACTGGTCGGACCTGTTGATGCTGAAAGTGACCGTTTCGTTGGGTGGGATCACCCTGAAGCCGTAACCATCCACCCAGATGTGGATATCGGTGTAAAGCATGTTGTGAAACCTGGCCTTAAAAGGCGGTTCGGCCACGTTGATCTGGCACGAGGCCAGAAAAAGTACCATCAGCAGGCTGAGAACCAGAAACGATGTCTTGCGCATGTTTTACTCCTTGGTGATCGGATGATCTTCCGGTTTTTTGATGGGAAACATCCCTCGTTCCCACAAGTATTACTTACCAGAGGAGTAAATCCCTCACCTGAATTTTCTTTTAGGTGCCGCTGTATTTTTCCAGGTAGACCGCGGCCACTTTCCTGGCGAGGTTACGTATCCTGCCGATGTAGGCTGCCCTCTCCGTGACGCTGATCACGCCGCGCGCGTCCAAAAGGTTGAAGGTGTGCGAGCAGCGGAGGAGATTGTCATAGGCGGGATAGACCAGCTTTTTTTCCAGCAGTTCCTGGCACTCCTTCTCGTAGTCCTGAAACAGGTCAAAAAGCAGGGATGTATCCGCCGCGTTGAAATTGTATTCGGAGTATTCAACCTCCCGGGGGAAATACAGCTCGCCATAGGATGTGGTTTCGTTCCAGCGCAGATCGCGGTAGTCATCTACATCCTGGATATACATGGCGAGGCGTTCCAGCCCGTAGGTGAGTTCCACGCTGATGGGAAAGATGTCCACACCGGCAACCTGCTGGAAATAGGTGAACTGGCTGATCTCCATGCCGTCCAGCCAGACCTCCCAACCGAGCCCCCAGGCCCCCAGGGTCGGGGATTCCCAATCGTCCTCGACGAAGCGGATGTCGTGCCTGGCGATCTCGACCCCGATCGCTTCCAGGCTCTTCAGGTAAAGGTCCTGGATGTCTTCCGGGCAGGGTTTGATGATCACCTGATACTGGTAATAGTGATAGAGCCGGTTGGGGTTTTCGCCGTAACGGCCGTCCTTGGGACGCCGGCAGGCTTGCGAATAGGCAATGGCGGTGGGCCTGGCGCCCAGTGCCCCAAAGAAGGTGGCGGGATGGAATGTGCCGGCCCCCATCTCCATGTCGTAGGGCTGCAGGAGGTTGCAGCCCTGTTTCGCCCAGTATTTCTGGAGCGTGAGGAGGATGTCCTGGAAGGTCATTTGCTTTTCCTCAGGATCCCGCGGCATTGTTTTCTGATCTGGACAAGGTCGCTACGCAGTTCCTTTATGGCCAGGGCCTGCTCCCCGCTAAGTTTGATGGGAGCCTTTTTGGCAACGTGGTTCCCGTTTCTGGCCTGCCTGCGTTCCTCTTTCAGTTTCTGGCGCGCCCCCTCGATGGTGTAGCGCTGGTTGTGGAGCATATCCTGGATCTTTTTCAGGAGCAGGATGTTCTCCTGGGAGTATTTGCGTATTCTGCCTTCTCCCTTGCGCGGCCTGAGAAAGCTGAATTCGCTTTCCCAATAGCGGATCACGTAAGGTTTTTCCCCCAGCAGATTACTCACTTCCCCAATTGTGTAGAAGTACTTTTTCATAGTGGTCTCTCGTTTTTTCTGAAGCATGACAGAATGGTCAGGATAAGCGCAACTGCCACGATCACAAACGGATAACGGTTTATCCGCCTGATAAGCGTGATCTTGTCGCTCCTGTGGAGCGGGGCAGTTATGTTTTTTATTTCAAAGAGCTCGGTTTTTGCAAGAACCTCGCCCCTGGGATCAACGATCATGGAAATGCCGGTATTGGCGCTGCGGTATATCTGGATCCTGTTCTCCACCGCCCTGAAACGCACCATGGCGGCGTGCAGCCAGGGACCGTAGGATGTGCCGAACCAGGCGTCGTTGGTGATGTTGACGAGGTAATCGATCTTTTCATATTCGCCCGTTTCCTCGTTGAAAGGTATCGCCATGCGGTGGTATATCTCCGGGAATGCCAGTTCATAACAGATGGAGGGCGAGAACACATATCCCCCGCTTTCGTAATAACGCAGGTCGGTCCCGAATTCCCAGTTTGCCTGTCCGAACTGCAGTTTCCACATGAAGGGGAACCTCTTCAGCCAGAGCATGCGTTCGGCCACGGGCACCAAAATGATCTTGTAATACACTTCGTTATAGAATTCATCCGGTTTGAAAAGCGAGGCCGCGTTGTAGTAATATTCCGGATTCACATGCTCTTTCGGGGCCGGGGAGATGTGCGGGAATCCGGTGAAGACATCCACTTTGGCGGTATCCAGTATTGCCCTCAGGTCGTTCTGGATACTGGGCAGGCGCATCAGGTAGTTCGAAACGGCGCCTTCCGGCCAGATCACGATCCGGGCGGAATCGGCCGCGGCCTGCAGGGTCAGTTCCTCCAGCAGGGCCATTGTTTTGCCAAATTGCTCAGGCCGCCACTTCAGATCCTGCTCAATGGAGGGCTGGCAGACGTATATGCCGGCGTCATGCTTTTCCAGTTCAAGGTTTTTGAGGCAGTGATCCCCGTAAGCCAGCCAACCGGCAAAGATCAGAATGATGAACAAAGCGCTCAGGATCATCCGGGTCCTGAACGGATGCAGGATATTACCGCGTGATCGGCTGCGCCGCAGGATGATCTTCCGGCTGCCGGGAAGGAGCTGGTGGATGAGGACATTGATGATCAGTATCAAAGCGGAAAGCCCGATCAATCCCCCCAGGTCAGCAAACTGGACGAGGATGTTGTAATCCGCCAGGGAATAGGCCATGTTGAACCAGGGGAACCGCGTCTCGCCGAAGTTCTGGATATATTCAAAGGTCAGCATCAGCGCCACGAAACCAACATAGCGCCATTGGGGAAGCAGCCTGAAGATCCTGTTCGTTGCCCAGAAGAACAGGAAATAGACAACGGTGTAGAGGATGATCATCCCGATCAGCCCGGGGATCGTGACATAGGCGAACCAATAGAACACGATGATGTTGTAAACGAACGCCGTGACGAAGCTGATCCTGAGGAGCTGAACGGGTTTCTGGCCCCCACGCTCGAAAATGTGCAAATAGGGCAGCCAGGCAAGGAAGACCAGCCAGCCCAGATGCAGAGGCAGACGCGAAAGCGCCAGCATCAGGGCGCCCAGGAAGGCCAGTGCCAGATCAGTTTTCCGCATCGCCGCCTCGCGCATAATTGATCCTGTAGGTGCGTATCTCACGTTCGAAGAGCAACAATACATTATCTTTATTGACGCTCACCATCTTCGGCTGGATGGGGCCGGATCCCGGCACCAGCAGCTCTGGATCGATCCGGTTATTGAACATATCAAAGGCAACCTGGCCGGAAAGGGTCTCTTTGTATTGCCCCAGCAGGTAAAAAACATAGGTGCGGTCATTGGCCTGGCTATAGGCGTAAATTAAATCGTGGTTGCAGGCGATCCAGACCGGCTTTTCCAGCTCGAAGCGCCCGAACCGGTAAAGTTCCCTGGCATCGAGGCGGGAGAAGGAAACGATCTCCGAAGTCGTGGCATCAAAGACATAGAGGTCTCCGTCCTCGCCCACGCAAAAGAGTTCCGGCTGGTGCAGCGTTTCCAGCTGCAATTCGGCTATGGCCCTTCCTTCGGTGGTGTATTTGCGCAGAATTTTCAGGGACGTATCCAGAGCCAGCAGGCCGCCGTCCGTATCCACCCCTATATCCGCCAGGCGCTGGAAACTTGTGCGGTCAAAGCCCATCCCGCCAAAGCTGTTTATCCTTTTGTCGTCCTTGAAAATGTGTATTTCCTGGCTGGACC
Organism: uncultured Candidatus Cloacimonadota bacterium; assembly: GCA_964427765.1. Lineage (GTDB taxonomy): Bacteria > Cloacimonadota > Cloacimonadia > Cloacimonadales > Cloacimonadaceae > Syntrophosphaera. Next base: position 5,080 of record CAYRVG010000105.1, on the reverse strand, counting down.
TGTTCAGCGCGAAAACCGTGGTGCCGCGGAAATCCGTCACGGCTTTGTCCAGATTTTCATCCAGCCTGATGCTTCCGCTGAACCCAAGATCCGCTATCTGCCTTTGAGCGGTCATCCGTGAGCTGGAACAGCCCGCCAGAAGCAGCGCGAACAGGATCAAAACAGGGATAAGCTTACAACCAGACATATCAGGGTCCTCAATTCAGGTGGATGTCCCTCAGTTTGCCCTGGATGCTGGACTTCCTGCCAAAGCGGTTGTATTCCAGGGTATAGGCGATGTCGATCAGAGAATTTTTCTTGATCAGGGGCAGGTAACCGCCCAGGTTGTAACCGATCAGATCCAGCACCACACCATCCTTCACCACCTTGAGTTTGAGATGGTTGCGGCCCACGTTATAGGGGTAATTGGGCACGCTCACCTGGCGCGTGTGGAAAATGGGCCGGTTGTTTTCCGGACCGAAGGGGGCAAAACGTTCCAGCCAGTCCAGCAGATATCCGCTGATCTCATAAAGCTCGATCTCCTCGTCCAATACCAATGCCTGGCGCGCCTCCCGCCACTTCCACCTGTCGAATATGTAGCGCGATAGTTCGTTCTCGAAACGGTCGATATACTCCTGGTAGATGGTGAAGCCGACGGCGTATTTATGCCCGCCGAAGCTGTACAGGTTATGGCCGATCTCCTTCAGCGCCCCGAAGAGGTCAAAATCCGCCACACTCCGTCCCGAGCCGCTGCCAAAGCCTTCGTGGAAGGAGATCATGATAACGGGACGGTAATACTTCTCCACCAATTTGGATGCCACGATGCCGATCACGCCCGGATGCCAGTCGTCCGAAGAAACCACTATGCAGGGCACGGAACTGATGTCCTTGTATTTTTTTTCGATTATGTCGCAGGCTTCGTGGTAGGTCTTCTGGTCCTCCTGCTGGCGGAGGGAATTCTGCCGTTCGATGCTTTCCGCCAGTTCCAGGCTTCTCGCCTTGTCCCGGGAAATGAGGAGCTCCACGGCTTCGGAGGCGGAGCCCATCCTTCCGGCCGCGTTGATGCGCGGGGCAATGCCAAAGACGATATCCGAAGTGTCGATGTTGCGGGAATTTATCCCGGATATGTGGGCCAGCGCGCTGAGCCCCAGATTTTTCTTGGCGATCAGGTGGCGCAGGCCGAGCGAGGCAAAGATCCGGTTTTCCCCGGTGAGGGGAACGATGTCCGCGATGGTCCCGACCGCCACCAGGTCCAGATACTTGACGGTCTTTTCCCTGTCCTGGATACCCTTGCGCGCATACATCGCCATCAGAAGCTTGTAGGCGACCCCGACGCCCGCCAGATGGGGGTAGGGATATGTGCTGCCGGGCAGTTTGGGATTGATGATGGCATAGGCCTGGGGAAGATCATCCTTGGGATTGTGGTGGTCTGTGACGATTATCTCCATACCCTTGGAATTGATCGCCTCGATCTCCTCAAGCGCGTTCACGCCGCAATCCACGCTGATGATCAGGGAGGTTCCGTCCTCCTTGATCTGATCGACGCTGCTCAGCGAAAGGCCGTAGCCGTCGATCATCCTGTTCGGGATGTAAAAACCGATCCTAGCGCCAAGCCCTTTCAGCCCCAGGTAGAGAAGGGTCGTCGCCGTGGTCCCGTCCACGTCATAATCCCCATAGATGGTTATCTTTTCACCCCTCTCAAGCGCCAGCAGAATGCGCCCCACAGCTTTTTCCATGTCCCTGAAAAGGAAGGGATCGTGCTGGTGTTCAAGCTTGGGATCAAAGAAGTCCCCGATCTCCCGCGCTTCACGCAATCCCTTGCGCCAAAGCAGCCTGGCGATCATGGGCGGGCATTTTAACTGCGCTGCCAGCGCCTCAATTTGCCCCCTCTCATCAGGAGATATGTCTCCCGGCAGCAGCCATTCTTTCTGCATTGCGTTTCCTTTGTATTCTCTAATTTACTTAATGTCAATATAATAATGAGAACAAGCTCAAGCACAGGGTTCAGATTTTACTCTAATAGCATAATATAACTGCAGGTTCTAATTATTTAGGTGCGAGAATTACCCACTTCCGGTTCTTGTAAAGCAAAATCTGTTATACTGAAGTTACTTACCTGAAAATATTGGCATCATTCTTGATAACCGCGTAAACCTTTGTGGATGAGGATCTGGGGTTTACCAGGCAAGATTCGGATGCCGTCGTAGTTCCCTTTGGTTCTTGCAATGCCGTCTAAGGGCTTACATAATAAGCAGTTATGACTGTTTTTCCCTGAAGGCTGGAACGCCTGCTTGTCCTGATTATCCCCTGGCGGCCTGTGTTGGCGCCTCCTGTTGAATAATATCAACAGAGGTGTTAAAAAATTTTAATCCCGGGGGTCGCCGGAGAGGGAAAATCGCTTCAACGCCTCCAGAAAAGCCCCGTTATCTTCCCCGCAGCTGATCGTCACCCGCAAATGCTGGTGCAGCCTGCGATGCGCCCCCACGTCGCGCACCGCTATGCCAGCGTCTTTGAGAAAAGCGAAGAGGCGGCACGTTTGTTCCCCGGCGGAGAATGCGAGGAAATTGGTCTGGGAGGTATGCACCGTAAACCCCGGCAGGGAGGAGATATCCGCATACATTTCCTCACGCATGGCGATCACTTCCCCCACATGTTTTTGGAAGATGCCCGCGTTTTCCAGCACAGAAAGGGCGAAGGCCTGGTTCAGGATGCTGGTGTGGAAGGTGGTGAGCACTTTCCTCAGTTCATGGATGTTCTCCGCGGAGGAGATCGCGTAGCCAAAACGCAAGCCCGCCCCGGAAAAGGCCTTGGAAAAAGAGCGCACCAGCATCAGGTTCGGATGCTCCTCCAGTTCGCCGGCCAGGGTTGCCCCGGAAAACTCATGATAGGTCTCGTCGATCAGCACCAGTTTGTCCGGCAGGTTGTCCACCACCTTTCTCAGTTGCGCCTCGGCAAAGAGATTACCGGTCGGATTGTTGGGATTGCAGAGTATCGCCAGGCGGCAATCCGGATGCGCGGCCAGGCGCAGGTATTCATCCGTGTCGAAACCGAAATCCTCGTTCAGTTCGAGGAATTTGATCTTCAGCCCCACCATCGCGCAAAACGTCTGATAGTCAAAATATGAGGGCGCCAGGCTGACCGCGAAAGAACCAGCGTTTTCCCGCACGGCCAGAAATATGTGGTAAAGAATGTCGTCCGCGCCGTTTCCCCAGACCACGTTTTCCCTCCCCTTCCCGGCGTAGGCGGCAAGCTTTGCCCAAAGTTCATCCGTCACCGGCGAAAGGTAGCGGTTCAGGTGAATGCCTTCCATGCGCCGCAGGAAGCCGGCCTTTATCGCCTGGTAGGGATCGTGGCAGCTTTCATTGAGGCACATCATGTGGCGCGCCAGGGGCACGCTGATCACGGAAGGTTCTTTTTCGGCCAGGTCTGTGCGAAACAATCTTTTCATCGATCTTCTCCTCTTATCAAAATATCTGGAAAACACCAGTTCGCCAATACGACTTCTGGAAACGAAACGAAGTAATGGTTGTGTTATAGGGGGGATTGGGTCAATGCCAAATACAACAGGTCAGCTGTGGCCGGATCGATAACATACATGGCTTATGTAGGCGATCTACTGTGCAATTATTAGTGGTCATTGGATGACTGAGGTTTTTTTACATTATATGTACGATCTGCTGTTCAAGCGGGAAGGCTCGATATTCGAAGGGAAGCATTGCAGTAAATGATCTGAAAGGCGATAATCTGTATTTTGCAGGGATCAGAGTTCCTTAATCCTGTGGACGTGGAAATTCATGAGAGATTCCAGCTCGGGCTCGAAGGAAAGCAGTTCATATTCCTCCGGGAGGGTCTGAGCGATCTTTTCGGCTTCCAGCAGGGCCTCAGCGTATCTTTTGGCGGGATTTGCGGCTGGCTCGTCTTCGATCTTGCCGGGGACAAAGCCCGCTTCAAGATCCAGCTCAAGCGGCTTGGGCATATCATAACCGATGTGGTTCCACTCCCCGGTTCTGATGTTGAACTCATAGCAGGTAAGAAATTTATGGCCGTGGTCAAGCACGAATTTCACGGCTTTGGCGAGGTAATCGACCTCGGCCTCGGTCATGCAATAGTGGAGGTTAAGCCTCACCCAGCCGGGCTTTATCCCTTTGTATCCGGCGTTGGTGATCAGGCAGCGGTAGTAATCCGAAACGGGTTGCTTGATATTCATCAAAACGTGCCCGTAGGGCCCGGCACAGGAGCATCCGGCCCGGGTCTGGATCCCGAAGAGGTCGTTAAGCAGGCGGGTCACGAACTTGGGATGGAGAAGGCGGTCCCGGTGAATGATGTTGAAGGGAACGATGGGGACCTTTTTATCCACCTCCTGGGGGCCATAAACAATTATGCGCGGATCACTGTTGAAATGTGATCTGAACCTATCATGGAGGTGTCTTTCCAGTATTTCGATCTTATCCAGGCCGACCTTTTCCTTGAGCTGGAAGACCAAAGCTATCCGCAGGGCCTGCATGATGCCCGGCGTGCCTGGCTTTTCCCTGCTTTCGATATCCTCAATGTAATCCTCCTTCTCGTTGGATACGAAATCGACCGTTCCGCCGGCGGCGACCGTTGGGGTGAGGTTTTTGGGATAGATGTCGCCGTTGAAGATCAGGATGCCGGAGGTACCGGGTCCGCCGAGAAATTTATGCGGGGAGAGGAATATGGCGTCGAAATAGGCCTCGCTGTCCCGGTTCATGTCGATGGGCACGTAGGGCGCGCAGGCGGCAAAATCGAAACAGGCCAAAGCTCCGTGCCGGTGCAGGATGAGGGCAACGTCATGGACGGGGGTCTTGAATCCGGTCACGTTGGAGGCGGCGGAAAAGGAGCCGATCTTCAATCTGTCCTTCCAGCGGGGATCGGAAACGGTCTCCTCCAGCTTCTCCAGGTCCAATTCCTGCTCCGCGTTCAGGGGTATTTCCACAATGTCGCAGAGGGTCTGGCGCCACATGATCTCGTTGGAATGGTGCTCGTAGGGGCCCACAAAGACGATGGGCTTGGTATTATCCATATAATCGTGCAGGGCCTGGTTGCACTCAATATGGCCGGGATTGCGTTTCAGGCAGCTTTT
>CAYRVG010000104.1:0-22896 GCA_964427765.1 uncultured Candidatus Cloacimonadota bacterium | reverse complement strand
CAGCAATTAATAAGCGCTAAGCTCCACCTTCATGCGCATCGGGTCTTCAAAGAACACAGCGTAGCAATCCTCACCGGCGGCGTAAGGATGGCGGTCTTCATAGAGGATGTTAACTCCCCGGGCGCGCAGTTCTTCGGTGATGGCGTCGATCTCTGTTCTGCCGGCATGGAACGCGAGATGGTTCAGTCCGCTGCGGCAACGGTGGTATTTCGGCTCTCTGTGTTTCTCTTCGGTCTGGACAAAAACGATGTAAGTGTCTTCCCTCTTGTAGCTGATCCCCGCGTTCCACTCCTGATGGGCCTCATAACCCAGTCTGGACAGGAGCCAGCCCCAGAATTGCTTCGTGACAGCCAGATCGTCCACATAGATCTCCACGTGATGTAAGAGACCTGTTCTGTTCATCTGTCTTCTCCTTGCGGCTTAGAGCCAGGATCAAGTCCCAAATGCTGGTGTAAATCCCAATCCGATGTTCACAGGCTTATGAGGGCATTTTCTCACCATGCTAAAACAAGCCAAGCCCATTTGAAAAAATGGAGCGGGCAACGGGACTCGAACCCGCGACCCTCAGCTTGGGAAGCTAATGCTCTACCAACTGAGCTATGCCCGCTCACGGAGGTTTAAAATGTTTTATGGGGTTATTTTGTCAAGCGGATTGTATCTCATTCCCATTCGATCGTTGCCGGGGGTTTGGAGCTGATGTCGTAGACCACGCGGTTCACGCCGTTGACCTCGTTGATGACGCGGTTGGAGACCTTTTTGAGGAAAGCGTGGGGGAGCTCGGTCCAGTCCGCGGTCATGCCGTCGACGCTGTTCACGGCGCGCAGGGCGCAGACGTTGTCGTAGGTGCGTTCGTCTCCCATCACGCCGACGCTTTGGATGGGGAGGAGGACGGCAAAGGCCTGCCAGGTTTTGTCATAGAGCTCCCAGTTCCGCAGTTCGCTGATGAAGATCTCGTCGATCTGTTGCAGAAGATTGATCTTTTGGGCGTCCACAGCGCCGATGATGCGCACGGCCAGGCCTGGGCCGGGGAAGGGGTGGCGGCCGATCAGAGCTTCGGGCAATCCGAGCTCGCGCCCGACCGCCCGCACCTCGTCCTTGAAGAGCTCGCGGAAGGGCTCGATCAGCTTGAGGTTCATTTTGTCCGGCAATCCGCCGACGTTGTGGTGGCTCTTGATGGTCACGGAGGGGCCGCCCCGGAAAGACACGCTTTCGATGACGTCCGGATAAAGTGTGCCCTGGGCGAGCCAGCCGACGTTGTCATATTTTATTGCCTCCGCATCGAAGACCTCAATGAAAGTTTTCCCGATGATCCTGCGTTTTTGCTCCGGGTCCTCGATGCCTGCCAGACGCTCCAGGAAAAGGCTCGCGGCATCCACGAAGTTGATCTCGATGCCGGGAACCTGGGCAAAGGCCTCGCGCACCCGGTCCGCCTCATTGTAGCGCAGGCAGCCGTTATCCACGAATATGGGGATCAGCCGGGCTCCGATCGCCCTGGCAAGCAGAACCGCCGCCACAGAGGAATCAACGCCTCCCGAAAGGCCGAGGATCACCTTTTCCCCGCCGGTTTTTTCCCGGATCTTCCGCGTGGCCTCCTGAACAAAACTGACAGGGGTCCAGTTCGGCAGGCAGCGGGCGATATCCACGACGAAGTTACGCAGAATTTCTTTCCCATTGGGAGTGTGGACAACCTCGGGATGGAACTGCAGGGCGAAAACCGGCTGGGTTTGATGGGCCAGGACGGCGTAGGGGGCGTTGTCCGTCGAAGCCAGGGGGGTGAAATCCTTCGGAGGTTGAGAGATCGAATCCCCGTGGCTCATCCAGACCTGTTCGCTTTGCCCGAAGTTCTTCAAAAGTGGGTGAGAGGCATGGGCGGTCAATCTGGCGTAGCCGTATTCACGCTTGTTGTGCTTTTCGATCTTCCCGCCGAAGTGCTCCGCCACGAGCTGCATGCCATAGCAAATGCCGAGGATGGGGACGCCCAGCTCCCAGATGGAGGGATCAGGCTCGGGAGCGCCCGGCTGGTAATGGCTCCAGGGGCTGCCGGAGAATATCACGGCCTGGGGAGCCAGGGCTTTGATCGCTCCGGCGTCCATGTTGTAGGGATGGATCTCGCAATAGACGTTGAAGGAGCGGATCACGCGCCCGATGAGCTGAGTGTACTGCGAGCCGAAATCCAGGATGAGTACGGTATCGTGCTTCAAGGCGCTACCTCACAAAGGGGTTGTTTTTCTTTTCCATTCCAATGGAAGTGCGCGGACCGTGGCCGGGGAAGACGACCGTGTCGTCGGGCAGGATGAACAATTTCCCCCTTATGGAGTTGACGATCTGGGAGTGATCGCCTCCGGGGAGGTCTGTGCGCCCGATGCTTTGTTCGAAAAGGGTATCCCCGCTGATCAATATCTTATCCGCCAAAAGGCAAATGCCGCCGGGAGTGTGGCCGGGGATGTGGATGATATGCACCTGATGAACCCCCAGTTCGATGATGCTTCCTTCTTCCGCGAGGATATCGGCGCTGTGGGGGATCAGGGGGGTGCCCATATATTCGCTGAAGTTCTTGCGGTTGTCCGTGAGCATGCAAGCGTCCGCGGAGTGGATCATGATCCTGGAGCCGAGTTTTTCCCGAAACCAGCCGTTTCCGCCGATATGGTCCCCATGGCCGTGTGTGTTCACAATGAACTTAACCTTCAAACCCAATTCATTGACGCGCCCCAAAAGTTCTTCCGAAGGCGCGGCGGGATCGACCAGTATTGCTTCCCGGGATTCCTCATCCCAAAGCAGCCAGGTGTTGGTGCCAAATTCCGGCAAAAGGTGGGCAACTTCAATTTTGAGCATCAGATTTCCTTGTCAAGAGTGATCAAATTGCGCCTGAGTTCAGATTCAGGGCACTTCTCCACATTAATTTCATGATCGAAATTCCTGTCAACTCCATATTTCACCCAGGCCGGCGAACCGGCTTTGGAGCTATATGCCAAAAAGATCGACGCGGCCTGGCGGATCACAGCGGGAGCAGGATCAGAAGAGGTTAACAGCCCCAACGGCCCTTCGTGGTCGCGGATCTTGAAATACAGCCCGGGGAACCCCTCATCCTCCAATCCCTGGTTATCCGACTGCGTGCGGCCCACGATCAGTTTTGTGCCGTCTTGCAAACGGAAATGCCGGCCCCAGCGCAGCAGACGGATATTATCTTCCCTGGCCTGGCCGTGCCTGATCAATTCCCTCAACCGCAGGCTGAAGTTTTTGTCCGTAAGCAGGCAGCCGCCCCCGGGTGGGGGATAGGTGACGCCAAATTTCTCCGCAAGGTCGATCTGGCGTTTGCGCCCGCGTCCGTGGATCGCGAGCAGCAGATCTTTTTCGACCCATCCCTCGCGGATCGGCAGCGTGTCCGGAAGCAGTTTTTGGGAAAGCGGCCGGACGATCAGATCACCCACGCCGCTATGCTTGTCCACAGCCTGGAGCGCGTTGCGGCGCTGGGACATGGGGCGCTGGCCTATGACCTCGCCGGAGATCAGGAAATCAGCGCCGAATTCCCGGAGCAGGTAGCCGGCCTCCCGGAACATCAATGCGTGGCAATCTATGCAGGGATTGACGTTCTTGCCGTAGCCATAGACGGGATCGCTGAGCATCTCCAGGTGTTTTTGGGAGATATCGACCACCGTCAGCTTCAGTCCGTTCTCGGCAGCGGATTTGATGGCGCGCTCAGGAAAGATATAGGCCGCCTTAAAGAAAACGGGATGGATCTCATAACCGAGCTCTTTCATCCAGACGACGGCCAATATGCTGTCCAATCCGCCGGAAAAAAGAGCGAGGGCGCTATGATCTTTGGTCATACATTCCCGAATATATGTCTGGCTTGAAAAAAGGCTCTCCTGAACGGGGAGCCTTTGCAAGCGTTGTCGATATTTTAAGCGGGTCGGGATTATTTGGTATGGTTATGGATCATTTCCATGATCTGGGACATCGTTGCCCTCTGGTGATCAGCATTTGCTTTGTTATAAATGCTCCACCAGTAGTAATCCCAGCTGACGCCGACCGTGAGGACCTTGTTGCTGTTCCTCATTTTGTATTTGATGGCGTTGATTTCGAAATAGAAATCATCGACATCGGTGAAATCAGCCCACAAATCCTTTACCAGCAAATAGTCCCTTTCATCTCCGTCTATTTGCCTGATATGTTCATTGTACTGATATTCCTGTGAGACTCCGGCTTGGATCAGCTGGAAATCAGGATCCTCAAAATCATCATCATCTTCATTCGTAAAGACCCAGGCTGGGGAATAGTTGTATGCCATTTCAAATTCCGGGAATGAGCCAAGAACTGCCTCAGGGAACTCGCCGACATTGATGGTTCCTTCCCTTATGGTCCCGTTTCGATCTACCCAGTAAGTGACCTGCTGATTTGTGTTCAGTTCAACTTCAGCGCCATAATAGAGCTTTCCGTTGGTGTAGCTTTGCACATAGTCAAATTCAACCAACTGGTTGTTGATCTTGAGGATGGCTTCGGAATCCTCTCCTTTGCAGGTTAAGTTGATGCTGGCCACCGTGTTGCCCAGTTTGTCCGCGTAGTTATAATCAAGATCGAACCATATCACATGATCATAATCCCAGACATAGGGTGTAAACTCCTCAAAATTCGGAGTTGTAGGCTTATCTTCATCACTGGAACATGAAGTTGCAAGGAACATCGATATTCCCAAAATTACTAATAGGATGATACGTATTGTGGTTTTCATATTGAACTCCTTAAGAAAGTATATTAGGGATTAATCCTCTCTTTCCATAAAAACAGTTTAGCGGATAACCAGAAAATGTCAAGATAAATTATCCTGAAGAGGAAGTTGAACCTGATGGTTCTTGAAATATGTTTGCTGTATTTATTGCGAGACATTGATAAATGTCTCTCGAGAGGCATTCGGTTGATAAATCATACAGGAGTCTGTCCCAAAAAAGATAAGGCCTGGCCTCGAAGATATTTCAATGGGCCAGGCCTTCATATAGTGGAGCTAAATGGCGGATTCGAACCGCCGACCTGCTGATTACGAATCAGCTGCTCTACCAGCTGAGCTAATTTAGCGTTAATCCCTTATGAATCGCAGGGAAGAGGGTTGTTCCACAGATTCCTCGAAACTGAGTGTGTGTATTCTGGAATATTGCTTGTCAAATTGGGAAGCAAGATTGTTTCCAATCGAGATGGATATGTAGGGAATTGTTATCATTCTTAAATTCACCTTGCTCTTGGTGCGCATATTGCGTGGATACCAGAACTGATTGGCATCAAGAACAGTTGTCAGTTTTTGATTTGCGTCCAGCTTAAAGGGTGGCACCCGCAGGTAATACCACAGTCTGAAATGCAGATTCTCAGGCAATTCATCAAAATTATGGAGGTACAATCCACGGAAGGACACAGAGCTGTCCCAATCAAGAAGCTCCGGGTGGGTAAGACCCATAACAAAATGTTCCGGTGATAGGTTATTCACCCGGTAATGTTCCCCAACCTGGCCGGATATTGTGAAAGCCTGGAACTGGGCATCCCTTTCCAGAAAAACTCCATAATGATACGATGGATCGAGTTCGTTTTTGAGAATTTCAAAATCCACTTGCACATAAAGGCGGTGGAGTTCTGAGGAATAAAACATATCCAAATCGTATTCCTCGGCTTCCAAGAGTTTAAAATACAATGCAGCAGTATCAATCTGAGCGCCCAGCCCTGCCGCAAGTATAAGGCTCAGGGAAATCAAAGCTATAACTCTGCGCATGTTAAACTCCCATATTAATCATAATAATACAATACAATTTCCTCAGCAATGACAATTCAGTCAAGCAATTTCTTCATCTCAGACGGTATGTGATGTTGATTTTTTTCCTTGACGCAAAATGAGGGTAAAAAATCCTGTTTTTATGATATTTAATAATGTGAAAGAAGGAGTAATTAATGAAACAAAGAGTGATTATCATGGGAGCTGCCGGTCGCGACTTTCATAACTTCAATGTCTTTTTCAGGGACAACAAGGATTATGAAGTGGTGGCTTTCACTGCCACCCAGATCCCCGGAATCGACGATAAGAAGTATCCTGCAGAATTGGCTGGTGAACTTTATCCCGAGGGCATAAAAATTTATCCGGAAGCCGAATTGAAGAGCCTGATAAAAGAACTCAATGTTGATCTCGTGGTAATGTCCTACAGCGACCTCCCCCATGAGGTCGTGATGCATAAAGCCTCATTGGTGAACGCTGCAGGTCCTGATTTTCTCCTGATGGGAGCGCGTAACACCATGATCAAGACCTCCAAGCCATTGGTAACCGTTTGCGCCGTGAGAACGGGCTGCGGAAAATCACAGACCACCCGCGCGGTCATCAAAGCCCTGAAAGCCAAGGGACTGAGGGTTGTATCCATTCGCCATCCCATGCCCTATGGAGACCTTGTGAAACAGAAAGTCCAGCGTTTTGCCGAATTGAAGGATCTGGAAACTCATAATTGCACCATCGAAGAGATGGAGGAATATGAGCCACACATCATGATGAACAGTGTCATTTACGCGGGCGTGGATTATGAAGCAATAGTCCGGGAAGCGGAAAAAGAGGCTGACGTGATAATCTGGGACGGCGGAAACAACGACACACCCTTTTACTGCTCGGATAAACAACTGAACATCGTTGTGGTGGATCCCCACCGTCCGGGCGACGAGGTCAGTTATTACCCCGGCGAGACCAACCTGCACATGGCCGACGTGATCGTTATCAACAAAATAGACAGCGCAGACCTCGACGATATCAGTGAAGTGCGTGCCAATATCCGCATGGTCAACAAAAAAGCGCAGATCATCGATGCCGCCTCCCCGCTGGGAGTGGACAAACCGGAAGTTATCACAGGCAAGAAAGTGCTGGTGGTGGAGGATGGCCCCACGCTCACCCATGGAGAGATGACCTACGGAGCGGGAGTCATTGCTGCTGAAAAATACGGTTGTGAAGACCTCGTGGATCCCCGTGAATGGGCGGTTGGTGAGATCAGGGAAACCTTTGAAAAATACCCGGATATCGGTATCCTGCTTCCCGCCATGGGTTACAGCGATCAGCAGATCAAGGATCTGGAGAATACCATCAACGCCACCGATTGTGAAGGTGTGGTCATTGCCACCCCGATCGACCTGCGCCGCCTGATCAAGATCAAGCATCCGGCCTGCCAAGTCACTTATGAACTCCAGGAAATAGGCAAACCAACTATCGCCGACGTCCTGAAGGATTTCTAAAAACTACAGACTTACAACATCTGATGGGGCAGATCTTTTCAATCTGCCCCACATCTTTTAAAAGGAAAATATGGATCTATGGATAAAAAAGCTGTTTTGGCCCTGGGTGGGAATGCCATTATCAAGAGTGGGGAACAAGGAACGATCGCGGAACAATTTGCCAATACCAGGGAATCCCTGAGCGGGATCGTGGAACTGATACGCCAGGGATACAGGCTGGCCATCACGCATGGCAACGGTCCCCAGGTGGGAAATTTGCTGCGCCAGCAGGAAGCCGGCGAAAAGGAAGGCATGGCTCCTTTGCCGCTTGGTGTGCTTAACGCCGCCACAGAAGGCACGATGGGCTACATGATTGAGCAAAGCCTGCAAAACCGGCTGTTGCTGAATGGAATATCCAAACAGGTTATCACCATCATTTCCCAGGTGGTGGTGGATGAGAATGACCCCAGCATGAAGCACCCGACCAAATTTGTCGGCAGCACCTATTATACAGCAGAACACGCCCGGGAATTGCGGGAATCACTCGGCTGGACACTGAAAGAAGACGCGGGCAAGGGTTATAGACGTGTTGTACCATCCCCTTTGCCGCAGAAGATAGTTCCCGCCGCCACGATCAAGGAACTAGTGGATAGGGGTGAGATCGTCATTGCCGTGGGCGGGGGCGGAATCCCCATCTATGTGGCGCAAGACGGTACCTACGAAGGCGTTGATGCCGTGATCGACAAGGATTACGCAAGTGCGTTGCTGGCGCTAAACATCGAAGCAGACCTCTTTGTCATCCTCACAGGTGTGGAAAAAGTTGCTGTCGATTTCGGTAAAGCCACGCAGCGTGACCTCGATGTCCTCAAACTCAACGATGCAATAAGATTTTATGAGGAAGGACAGTTCCCTCCCGGCAGCATGGGCCCCAAGATCAAGGCGGCCATTGATTTTCTGGAACGCGGGGGGAAGAAGGTGCTGATAACCTCAATAGATAAGATCGTGGAAGCTTTCGCCGGGAAAACTGGAACCAGTCTGGTGCATTAAAAGCCTTCCAAGCAATCCATCCCTTGGAATGTGATTATTTAGCCGCTTTTCCCGTCCATTCACCCACAAGGCTGGGCAGGATCTCTCCAGCCTTGCCTTGATGGAATTCATCGATAAAACCGCGGTTCTCAACACTGGAGAGGTTGACCGCCATTGTTTTGGCCCCCAGATACTTTGCGGTCATTACAAATCCCGCGGCCGGATATACAATCCCACTCGTTCCCACGATCATGAACACATCGCATTTATGCAAGAGCGATTCTATTTCTTGCATGCGATAGGGCATTTCCCCGAACCAGACAACATCCGGGCGCAAAAATCCACCGCATTTTTCGCACAGGGGGATATCCTCGTCAAGGTCGATCTTATCCAGATCACACTTCGTGCCGCATTTACTGCACAGGGTTTTCTGCATTGAACCATGCATCTCGATCATCCTGCGGCTTCCAGCCCGTGTGTGCAGGCCATCTATGTTTTGCGTGATGAGAGCAAAGTTATCGCCCAGATAGGCTTCAAGATCCGCCAGAGCGTAATGCCCGGAATTGGGTTCTGCATTTTGGGCTTGTTTGTAGCGTTCTTTGTAAAATTTCCAAACCTTTGCCGGGTCTTTGGCAAAACCCCCGGGAGTGGAAACATCTTCCACGCGGTGTTTTTCCCAGAGGCCGCCACTGTCCCGGAAAGTGCTGATACCAGATTCCGCGCTGATGCCGGCTCCGGTCAGAACCAGCAACCTGGTGTCTTTTGAGATCTGCATGAGAGGTCCGTTTCCGATATTCTTTATATTCTCAAGCGGAAGATCACTTCATCAGCAACATTTTGCGGGTTTTCTGAAGCGAGCCGCTGCGCAAACGATAGTAATAAACTCCGCTTGACACGGAGCGGCCTTCATTATCCGTGCCATCCCAGACCACACTGTGGGCTCCCTTGGCAAGGTCTGTGCCCACAAGTGTTTTAACCTTTTGGCCCTTGATATTGAATATATCCAGGTCAACGCTGGAACTTTCCGGCAGGTTGAACCTGATCGTCGTGGTTGGATTGAAGGGATTCGGATAATTTTCGTGGAGGTCAAATTGGATGCTGTGCACGATTGTCTCGCCATCGGAGACATAATCGCCATCCACGCGCACATCGTCAACGTACCAGCCTTCTCCGCTCACATAACCGTCCGAACCAAACACAAAACGGAACCTGGCCGTTCCGGAGAAGTTGGAAAGGTCAAACGTCGCTTCCGTCCAATCGAAACTGCCGGAATACACGCTCGTATTGGTCGGAAAGGGTGAAACAGGATTCTCATACGTAACATAGGGATATCCGCCCACAGGGGTGATCGGCATCCAGGCACCTCCGTCAATGGATATTTCCACCAAACCTCCGTCCCAGGCATACAATGGGTTTGAATGGGTCTCGGCATCCATCCAGTGGTGGAAAACCAATTGGGCGTTCAGGCCCAGGGGTATCTCCGGACTTTCCAGAACACCGTAGGCCGTACCCGAATAATCGTTGTTGCCCTGTCCGCCAAATTTCATGGAGTAACTTCCGTTGGGCGTGAAATTGCGGGCATCGCTGCGGTGCCATTGGTTTACGTAATTGGTGAGCGGAGCCAGGGTCGTCCAGCCGTTCATATCAGATTCAAAGTTGTAGTTCTGGGCTCCGATGTAGAGGACGAAATCGCCTTCCAGGGTGTTCCCGTTCTCAGCTCCCAGCATATAGTTTATCACCACAGAGCTTTCAGGTTCGGCAGTATCAGAAATTTGCACGTTGAAAACGTTTTCATAGACCACGAAGCTGTCATGCCCGATCGGGGTCAAAGCAACTTCAAATTCGGAAACGGTGACATTCGGATCTGTGCTGAATAGCAGCAGAAGCGGATTGTAAGCATTTCCCGAGCCTGTGTTGTTCACAATGAGGTTCAGGAAAGGATTGTCACCCGGCATTATGAGATCGGAATCGTTTATGAATTGATATGTTTCAATGCCCAGTTCCGGAGCGTTGAGCGTTAATGCCACAGGCGTGGTTGCCGTATAGGTGTCAAAATGCGTGACGAAATTCATGTAAGCCAGGGCGTGGTCATCAAAATTGCCCTGGATGCGGAACCTGAAGAATCCATTGATCGAGGTGGAATCCGCGGCGGCGATGGGGTCAAAACCGTAATCGCTGTTCAGGATGATGATGTTGGGAGATTGGCTCACCAAAGTGACTGTGCCGGGGTTAACCTGGTCGATCAGGCCAACATTGGTGAAGGTGACGTTCATATCCACAACCTCACCGGTATGGTAAAGACCGTCCTGATCCAAATACTCAACATTCGTGGCAACAATATAGGGCATATCGCTGGCCTGGACTGTTATTACCGTATGGTAAGACATGAAATTCGGGGCCAGGATGTAAAGGTCAAGCTCTCCGGGTGAAAGGGTTTCCAATAGAGTGATCGTGATAAGGCCGGTTGCGTCGGCAGTTGCCTCATGGATTATCTCATCCCCGTCTTTCAAGCGCAGGGTGGCGTTGGGGGCATTTGTCTGGATCTGGTATGTATTCAACCCAACCGTCCAGTATGTCGGAAGCTGCACCGTCATCTGCTGTGGAGTCTCGCTCCAGATCATGAGGCCGGGATCGCCGATCACGTTGGTTTCATAGGTGACCCAGTACATTACGGGAGTGTTCTGGATGTAGGGGATGTTGTCAATTTTGCTGTCCGCAAGCATGAAGCCCAGTTCATGGATGTCCTCTCCAAATAGGGCGTCTAAATATTGGCGGTGTATATATTGGGAAGCACCGTCAGTTGAGCCCTGCATACCCCAGCCATAGCGGGAGTGAGCCACCATGGCCACCGCCGCGTTGCTGATGCTGGTGAATTTTTCAGTGATGCAATCTGAGGTGTATTGGCCCGCGTTGGTCTGGCGGTTGTCAAATGAGCCTGAATAGCAGCCCTGGGTGAAATTCACGGACAGGTTATGATTGATGCCGTCATTGGTGATGGAAGTCTCTGTGACCTGGCTGTTGCTCAGGCGCATCGTATATGTCGTACTGGAATGCCCCAGATGGTTTACCAGGGTGGGGCCTTCACTGAGCAGGGGACGAAGTTGGGTGCCGCTCCAGGCATCCTGATAACCGTATTCGCGGTCATACAATGTTTCAATGTCCCAGTCTGTGGGAATGCCCACGGTGGTGTAGCCATGCGCGGAGCTTCCTCCGATCATCTCATCCATGTAATCCCCGCCCCAGGTTGGGCCGTCCCAAAGCCATTCACCCAAGAATAGGGCAGAGGTCACTTCACCCGCGACGGGGGCGTTCAGGTATAAATTGGTTTTGTTGATAAAGTTGGCGATCTCGGTGTCGGAGTTGTAGCAAAACCGGCCAATGGATAATTCCGGGGCAAGATCGGCTTCATAGGTTTCACCCCAGTAATTGTCTCCATCATCGTTCCAGTTCCCATCCAGACAGCTGTAATACATGTCCGCGGGGATATCATCGTCGACCTGGCTGCCGCCGCCCATGTTCACATAGAAGCCGCGGTGGGGGATAACGTCCGTGTCCCCGGCCAGAAGCACGTGGCGAAGGGGGTTGCCGGCATATACATCGATGATGTAGTTGCGGATCTTTTCCTGGAGGTCGATGCCAGTGTATTGGACTTCGATCTCCTGCACAGTCTTCATGTGGACGTTCACGCCCCGCTGGCTGTATAATCCCACGAAGGGCTGCCATTGCGAGAGCTTTTCCTCGTCGTATATGATCAGGTATTCGATGCCGTTCGTCCGCGTCTCATAGCGGGGAAGCTGTTCGTGGTTGTCCACGCTGCGCTTCAGATACCTGGCGGTGAAGGCATCTTCTTTCAATAAGTTCAGAGCTAAAACGGATTTCTCAGAAGGCGTCGTCCTGACGGTCAGGGTAATGGTTGGGTAGAAGATCAGTTCATCTAAGGCCGGCTGGTATGAAAAAGGACAGACTGCCGTGAAGTTGATCGGATGCCCGGCCAGAAACTGGGTGTTGACCCCATTGTGGTTCTTTTCAGGGAACGCGGCGTCACTGGCGTAGATTGCCTGGTCCGGATCCGTCAGGGGCGGAAGGTTCTCCTGGGAAAAGGGAAACTGGGGCCGCAATGGTGCCACGGGATCATCCAGTTTGTAGACCCTGGGGCTGCCCAGCTTCACATCGATGGATTGGGCTTCTTCGCCCAGAGGGAGCAATAGTTTCGTTCCGAACCAGGGGAGGTTCGGCTGTCCCGGGGTTCCATGGCTCTGCGCGCCATCGAGCTTTATGTAGCTGTAATCCCCGTGGGTTTTCACGATTGGGGAACCCAGCGTGTAGGTGTAAACAACATCGGCTGAAAGGGCAAGAACGCCCAACAGCAAAATACTGATAAGTATTAGATTTTTCATAACCGCCAACTTTACTAGATTTATTTCTATAATTATTTATGCAAAGTTCATTCCATTGATAGAACAATACTTTAATGGGATAAGATCGCAAGATGGAGAAGATCTGGGAACCACAGTACTCAAAGGTATAAAAGCCCTGCAAACATAATTCATTCCTGAAGTTTGAAACGCCCACTTCTAATCGACAACACGCTGAGTACTCGCCGATCCGGCGTTTACTCAGCGGGTTGTCAGGTAATTGTGGGCGAGTCAGGGATAAGGGGGATTCGCCCGGTATTGCCTAGACTTATTATTTTACGGAGATTACTTCCTCGACCTCGGGAATCTCCTCTTTGATGATGCGCTCGATACCCGCCTTGAGGGTGAGGGTGGCCATTGGACAGCCATTACAGGCGCCTTTGAGGCGGACCTCGATCACATTGTCATCACGGATATTGACCAGTTCGACGTCACCACCATCGGCCTGGATAGCCGGGCGTATCTTTTCCAGAATGCTTTCTACGTTTTCCTTTGTTATCATGATATATTCCTTTGTTTTGTTAATAATATATCCATAAGCTAACAAAAAAAGCGCGGAAGGCAAATCTCCCGCGCCAAATGTAAATTATGTGGCTGGTTATTGGATGATATTCACGCTGAGAGTGTTTCCGGAAGGATAGATGAGGTCCATCGTGTTTCCGTTCACCGTGGCTATCTTTACGTTCTCGCCGTTGTCGACCAGGTACCAGGAGCTGTCATCCGGGTTGAAAAGCAGGTGAACCTGCTGTCCCTGATTGGCTCCGGCGATCTCATCGATCAGGATGTTGTTCCTGGTGATGGTGATCTTGTATTCAGCATCCTCGGTCTTGGCATATTTTATGGTTTCCTCGCCAAGGTTCATTGCCATCGGGTTCGTGCCGGTCCAGAATTCCACTGTGTTAAGAATGATAAAGTCGATCGAAGCAGCCACACTGTATACCGGGATCCAGTTGAGGATCCAGAATACGAGATTGTTGACATACTTGTTGTCAGAAAGATTCCCGTTCCAGGTATAGAGCTTGCGGGTCAGGGAAAAATTGCCATAGCAGCTGAACAGGCTCACCAGAAGGAAAGAGGCGAGCACGCACATGATCACGGCTTTTTTGAACTTTTTCATAAGTTCCTCCACAATATTTTATTCAGTATCCATTCTTGCTGAGGTTTGTCTGGACGTCAAGTAATAAAATGCCGGGATGATCACAAGGGTCAGAAAAGTGGAAACAATCAGGCCTCCTATGATCACTATTCCCATGGGCATACGCATCTCTTTCCCGGAAGAACCCAAACCCATGGCCATGGGCAGCATACCGATGATTATGGAAAGGGTGCTCATTATGATGGGTTTGAGTTTTGCCTCGCCTGCCTCCAGAAGCGCGTCGTGGGGGCTGACCCCTTTTTTACGCCGGGAATTGGCGTAATCCAGCAGCAGGATGGCGTTATTGACCACTATTCCAACCAGAACGATGATGCTCATCATGGAGACGATATTGAGGTTCTGTCCGCTGATCAGGAGCGCGAGGATCACGCCGATCAAGGCCAGGGGTACCGTCGCCATGATGAATATAGGCTGGATGAAGCTCTCCAGGATCGCCGAAAGCAGCATATACGTGAGCAGTATGGCCAGGAGGAAGGTCTGCAGCATCGCGGTAACCGTTTCGGAAAGCATATCAGCCATTCCGCCCCAGATGATCTTGTAGCCGGGAGGCAGTTCATAATCCTCAAGCCTCTCGTTTATCGAAGCAACAACCTCCCCCAGAGTCGAACCTTCCGCCACGTCGGCCGTGAAGACGATTGTTTTACTGCGGTCGCGGTGGGTGATCCGGTTGGCGCCTTCGCCAAAATCGATCTCCGCGAGTTGGGAAAGAAGGTAGGGCTGGCCGTAAATGACGACGCTGAGATTGCGCAGTTTATCCGGGGAATCGACCGCTTCGTCCGCCAGGGATATCTTGATGTCATATTTGTTGTCGCCTTCCGTATATTGGGTGGAAACCATTCCCTCAACAGAGGCGCGCAGGGCGATCGCGAGGTCGTAAACCGTGGCGCCCACTGCGGCCATCTCGTCGCGTTTGGGGATGATCGTGAGTTCGGGCCGGCCGGCGCGGGTGCTCGTATCCAGGTTCATGATCCCCGGAGTGTCCTCGATCAGCAGCAGGATCTCGTCCTTGATTTGTTCCAGACGTTGGTTGTCCTGCCCCTGCAGGTAAAATTCGATCCCGCCTGAAGCTCCGCCTATAGAGGCACCTTCCGCGCTGACCTTGATCTTCGCGTTGGGGATGTCCGCAAGTACCTGGCTGAGCTCTCCCGCCAGCTGGCGCGCATTGACGCTGCGCTGGCTCTTTTCCACGAGCTTGATGCTCGAGGAGCCGATGTTCGTGCCGGAATCCACAAAGCCGGAGGTTCCCAGGTTTGTGATCACGTGCTGGATCTCCTTGTGTTTGCCGAGGCGGGCGTGGATCTCATCATAGACCTGGGCAGTCTGCTCCAGGTTGTAGCCCTGGGGAAGCTCGATGCCCATGGACATTTCGCCCGTGTCCATGTTGGGCATGAATTCCAGGCCCACGACGGGCAGAAGGGTGAAACTGAGGATCAAGATCCCGATCGCGGCAAATATGATGTTCCGGCTGTGTTTCTTGGAAGCCAGGACTGTGGTCAGGAAACGCTTGTAAAGTCCGGAGAATTTGGCAAAGCCACGGTCGAAGGAAACGCCAAAGCGGTTTTTCCTGCGCACCTCTGGAAGGATGCGGGAAGCGAGCATCGGGGTGACGGTGAAGGCCGTGATGAGGGAAAACACCGTGGCAATGGCGACCGTCAAAGCGAATTCGCGGAAAAAGACGCCAGTCAGAGATCCCATGGTGGCAATGGGGAGGAAAACCACAATATTGGTCAGGGTGCTCGCCAATACTGCGATCGCGATCTCGGAAGTCCCTAGTGAGGCGGCGGTGCGGCGGTCGTTGCCCATATCCTTGTGGCGGAATATGTTTTCTATCACCACGACAGAGTTTGTCACCAATATCCCCACCGATGTCGAGATGCCGATCAGGGTCAGAAGGTTGAAGCTGAAACCGAAGATCTGCAGGAACATGAAGGTGGAAATGATGGATACCGGCATGGAGAGGGCGACGATGATCGTGGAGCGGAAATCGTGCAGGAAAAGCAGCAGGACCAGGCCGGTCAGCAGTATCCCCAGCAGGATGTTGCTGAAAGTGTCGTTGACCGTGCCCTTGATAAAATCCGAATCGTCTCTCACCACATCGAGGTTCACGCCGGTGGGGAGTTCTTCCCGCATCACGGGAAGCTCGTTCATCACTTCTTCCGAGATGGAGACCACATTCCCATCCGGGGCGTTGGTGAGCGATATGCGGACGATGTTTTCCTGGATATTGTCCGCCTGCACGTCATAATAGATCGAGCGGCTGCGGACCTCTTCCTGTCCGTCGATGACCTCGGCGATGTCGCCCAGCCTTTTTGCTCCAAAGGCTGTGGGGATCTTCGCATCGGCGATCTTCTCCACGCTGTCGAACTGACCCTGGAGGCGCACGGAGTATTCCTGCGAGCCGCGCTGGAAATTGCCGGCGGGCATGTCCAGGTTCTGGGCGGCCAGGATCTGCATCAGCTGTGATAGGGAGATCCTGTTCTCGAAAACCACGTCATCCTTCAGGCGGACCTCGATCTGGCGTTTGTTGCCGCCCGTCAGGCTGACCTCGCCGACCCCGTCGATCTGCCCGAAACGGTCCTTCAGCTTCGTTTCCGCCAGTTCATACAGGGCGCGTCCATCCAGGTTTCCCGAAAGGATGACGTCCATGAAGGGCTGGGCGTTGATGTCCAGCTTCATCACGATCGGCCTTTCCGTATCCGCCGGCAGATCCCGGAGGATGGTGTCCACCTTGTCCTTGATCTCCTGGTTTGCTATGTCGATGTCCTTCTGTATCTTGAAGGCCACCATGATGATGCTGACGTTGTCCATGGAATAGGACTGGGTGAAATCCACCAGACTGACCGTCGCGATGGCGTCCTCGATCCTTTTTGTGACCTGCGTCTCGACCTCAGAAGGCCCCGCGCCGGGATACACGGTCTGGATCACGATATAGGGCAGAGAGACGTCTGGCATCAGGTTCAGCGGTAGCGAGAAATAGGCCAGGGCGCCGAACACGACGAAGACCAGAATGGCCATCGCGACGAGAATCGGGCGTTTTATCGATAGATCTGAAAGAAACATGTCAATTCCTCATTCAACGACGCGGATCAGTGCGTCATCTTCCAAAAGGTTCAATCCTTCCACGATCAGGGAATCCCCGGGTTCAAGACCGGAGACGACCTCAAACTGAAGTTGATTGTCCAGCCCGGTTTCGATCGAGCGCCTGACGGCGCGGTCGTTCTGGGCGATCCAGACGAACTTTTCATCCTGCCTGGTGATTATGTGTTCCCGGTTGACGAGGATCACGTCGTCCCTGGAGAGCGTGTGCAGCTTGATCTGGGCCGTGGAGCCGAAACTTATACGCGGATTGGCGCCGGGGAAGGTCACATCGACCGGGACTGCCTTGGCGTAAGGATCCAGGGCCAGGGCGATGCGGCTCACGCTTCCTTTCAGAACCTGGTCGTTGCAGGTCGCCGTGGCGGGGGTTCCCTTCCTTAAATACTGGACGTCCGAATCAGGCACCATGAGGCTGGCCTTGAAGCCGTTCGTGGTCGAGACCGTGAAAAGCGGCTGGCCTGGATAGGCCTTGTCCCCGCGGTTCACCATGATGTTGGTGATCACTCCGCTGATCGGCGTGCGCACGTTTATCATCTGCTCGCTGGCGTTCAGGTTCGCCTGGGCGACCTTGTAGCTTGTTTCGGCGTTGTCCAGTTGCTGACGCGAGATCGCGCCCTCGTCAAAGAGGTTTTTCAGGCGGTCATAGGCCTGCTTCGCCGCGTTGAAGGCGGTTTGGGCCTGTTCATACTGGGCGGACGGAGTGTTTTGCGGAAAGGTGATTATCAGCTGTCCGGCCAAAACCCGGTCCCCGATCCCGGCCTTGATGGAGGTCACTACGTCCGAGACCATGGACTGGGCGGTCGAGGATTCCCTCCCTTCCAGCGTGGCGTTGTAGGAAAATTCGCGGGAAAAGCTTTGCGGGGCGATCGTTTCCACCCTCACGGGAATTCCCTGCTCTTTATGCAATTGCTCGATATTCTTCGCGGATTCGGAATCTTTTCCGCAGGCCCCAAGCAAGAGGGCCAGGGATATGGTCGATATTGTCAGGATCATTTTCATCATGGTCTCCATTAAAGTTTTATGCCGATAGATCTCTGAAGTTCGCGCTGGGCGGAGATCACTTCGTTTATGGCCTGGAAATATTGCAGCCGGATCGCCGCCAGGGTCGTCTGGGCGTCAAAGACCTCAAGCTGTATCCCCACCTGGTTTTGATAGCGCACTTGCGCGAGCTGCAGGTTGCGCTCCGCCATCTGGATGTTTTGCGTCTGGACGTCGTAGTTTTCCAGGGCGTGGCGGAGCCGGTTGTAATTCTGCGTGATCTCCAGGCGGATCAGCTGCTCATATTCCTTTTGCTGCAGTTGCGCGGAACGGTAGGCGTGGCGGGCGGAACCGGTTTTGGCGGAATTGGAAAATCCGGTGAAGAGCGGCACGGAAAGCCCGATGCCGACGCTGTAATTGGTGCCAAAATCGTCCTTTTCAATGCCAAATCCATCCGCCGCGGTATATAGCGAAGCGCTGGCCTGAAAACCGAGGTTGGGCAGGTAATTCGCCTTCGCGTTCTTATATTGAAGCTCCGCGATCCGGCTTCCGATATCCGCCATCTCGAGCTCCGGCCTGTTCTCCAGTCCCTGGCGCAGGGACTCCTCCAGAGTGATGTCCAGCTCCGGCGGGAGCACGAAAGCGCCCTCGGGGACGAGCGTCGGATTACTGGCCCCTATCTCTTTGTGAAAAGCCGCCAGGGCAAGTTCGTAGGAGTTTTCGGCCTGCACGATCTGGGGCTCGAGTTTGGCGACCTCCAGTCTGGCCTGCAAAAGGTCGAATTCAGAGGCCAATCCTTCATTGGCGAAGGATTCCACCTGGTTAAGATGCAGCTGCGCGGTGCTCAATGCCGCGGTTTGGACCTCGACCAGCTTCTGCGCCAGCAGGCAGGAATAGAACAACCGCGTGGTGTTCAGGATCACGTCCTGCTCGGTCATCTCATGGTTCAGATCTTTGATCGATCGGTTGAGTTGGGTCATCTTGATGACGTAGAGCAGCTTTCCGCCGGAATAAAGGACCTGGTCCAGTTGCGCGGAAAAGGCCAGCGAGCCCTCATCCATGGGGGAGGCGGGGATCATCGAATTGACGACCTCGGAGAGGCTCCCTGCCAGGTAATAATCGTTGTAGCCGGCCAGGGAATCCAGCCCCGCCGTGAAATCGATCGGCGCGGGGAGGGAGGAATCCGGAAGGTAGGTTCTGTTCAGCTGGTATCCGCCGGAAAGGCTGAGGTGGGGGAAGAGGTTGCCGCGGACGTCATAATAGTCCTGTTCGGCTTTTAGGACCTCCTCTTTGGCGATCAGCAGGGAATTGTTGTTCTGCCGCGCGAGCTCGATGCTCTGCTCAAGCGTGATCGCGCAGGCAGCTGAGGCCAGGACCGATATCAGCATAGCTGTCCAAAAACTCTTCATTTGCTTTCCCTCTTATGGTTAGTTGCACCGCTTAGGAGGGATCTTTGGGGCCTCTGCTGGACGATCCCGTAAAGCAGGAGCTGGATGATCAGTTCATGATCCCTCTCGATGCGCCGGATGATGCGGTCCTTGTCCTCGATGTCGATCCAGGAATCGCCCATCAGGAACCAGTCGTTGATGATCTCGCTGAAGCGCGAGGAATCTATCTTTTCGTTGATGATCCCCTCGGCCTTGCCCTGGTCCATGATCCGGGTGAGGATCTCGTTCATGCGCCGGCGGTAATCGACGCGGTTTTCCTTCATCTTGTCAAAATAGTTCTGGGGGATCTGGCGCATCGCCTCGGCGAGGATCGGCATGTGGTCGAAAATGTATTTCATCGGCAGGCGCAGGAAACACGAAAGCTTGTCCTCAAATGCAGGTATGGCTTCGATCTCCGCCGTCAGCCTGGAAAAGAGTTCCTCGGCTTTCAACTCGATCGCGCTGAGGAAAAGATCCTCCTTGCTGGGGAAATAATAATAGATCGTGCCCTTGGCCAGGCCAGCGCCGCGGGCGATCTCGTCCAGGGCGGTCTTGGTGAAGCCAAAGTGGGCAAAAAGCTCCGTGGCCACCGCCAGGATCCGCTCCCTTGTATCGTTGGGAAGTTTCATCAGTCTGAACTCCATCTTTCTGAAATTAAGATAGTTACGAGTGAATCTCCGTTCATCTCCTGAATATTCGACCCATTTGTTCCAAACGGTCAGTTAGTCAAGAAAAATCAATCACTTGTGGAGAATTCTGCTGTGGAGATAATGCCACAGTGAAAGATGTAAAACTCCGAGGACAGGGTTTTAATCGAAGAAAAGGCCACCCCGCATTATACCCCCTTTTTGCCAGAGGGGAAGCTCGGGTTATCCAACTCCGGCCCAAAAGCCGAAAACGGCTGGTGGGTCCGGGATGGTTCTGCCAGAAGTGGCTTCAAAGAAAAAGGGCTTAGGGAATCTGGCGATATGGGAAATTACGACGTGCGGAACTGGCCCAAACGGGCACGGACCTCCTCCAGGCCGAGGATATTGAAGGTCGCGTGAAGGTCGGGTCCGTGGGGCTGGTGGATCAAGGCCAGGCGCAGGGGCGTGTAGAAAGCTTTTCCCTTCAATCCGAGCGTGGCCATCCCTTGCTTCACGAGGCCATCGAGTTCTTCCTTAGCGATTTCTCCTTGTTTGGGAAGCTTTTCCAGCCACCAGTTGAGGACTTTTTGGGAATCGTCAGATCCCAGGAATTCCTCGTTTTCGGGTGTGAGTTCCGCGGGGAGCAGGAACATCCTGCTGTAATCGGCGATCTCTGGCAGCAAAGTGCAGCGCTCCCTGGCCGCGGCGACGATCTTTTGCAGGGTGTCGGCCTCGGGAAGCGGAATTCCCTCTTTTTCAAACCAGGGCAGGGCGCGTTGCGAGACTTCCTCCAGGGGAAGGTTGCGCAGATACCAGCCGTTCATCCAGTCCAGCTTGGTGAGGTCGAAGACAGCGCCGGATTTGCTGACGCGCTCCAGGGAGAATTCGGCGCAAAGCTCTTCCAGGCTGAACAATTCCCTGTCCTCCGCGCTGTGCCAACCGAGCAGGGCGACGAAATTGACCAGCGCTTCCTTCAGGTATCCCTTTTCCAGGTAACTATCCACGGATACGTCGTTCATGCGCTTGCTGAGCTTGCTGCGGTCCGTATTGAGAATGAGGGGAAGGTGCACCCAATGGGGCTTTTCCCAGCCCAGGCATTCGTAGAGCCAGATGTGTTTGGGAGTGCTGGAAAGCCATTCCTCGCCGCGGATGACATGGGAGATTCTCATATAATGGTCATCCACGACCGCGGCGAGGTGATAAGTGGGAAAGCCGTCTGATTTGACCAGAACCTGGTCGTCGGATTGGGATGAGAGCATTTCCACGTGGCCGCGGATGAGGTCGTCAAACTTGAAAACGTGGTCGTCCGGCATCCTGAGACGGATCACGTAAGGTTCGTTCGCGGCCAGACGGACCTCGACCTCTTCCTGGGAGAGGTTCAGGCAGCGGCGGTCATACTTGACGAATTCGCCCCTTTCCTGCTGCTCCTGGCGCATCCGGGAGAGGGTTTCGGGAGTGCAGAAACAAGGGTAGGCATGGCCGGATGCGCGCAGGCGCCGCGCCACTTCCTGATAGAGGGAGAGCCGCCCGGATTGGATGTAGGGGCCGAAATCACCGCCCACTCCGGGGCCTTCGTCAAAATCAAGCCCGAGCTTGTTCAGGGAATCGATCAGGTTCTCGATCGCCCCCTCGACGAATCTGGAGCGGTCCGTATCCTCGATGCGGAGGATGAATTTTCCCCCGATGCTGCGGGCGAAAAGGTAGTCGTAGAGGGCGGTGCGCAATCCACCGATATGCAAATAACCCGTGGGGCTGGGTGCGAAACGTACGCGGATGTCTGTCATGTATTATCCTTTATGGCCTGGGCCAGATTTGGAAAGTTTTTCAACTGCGTGTGATGGATCACCCTGTAATGGGGTGAATAGAGCTCCCGATATGTATCCGAATGGCTGGGCAGTTCATTATTTCGCAGGCATACAGCCAATTCATTCAGCTCAGCGGGGGTGGGTTTGACGAATTCCAGAACGAGCGGCAGGGCTTCCTTCCAGACATTTTGCCATTTTTCGGGATCGATGCCTGAACTGCAACGGGAATTGAGCATACTCTGGGTCAGGGTATCAATTTGCTTCCGGGTCACCTT
This sequence comes from uncultured Candidatus Cloacimonadota bacterium, assembly GCA_964427765.1. Taxonomy (GTDB): domain Bacteria; phylum Cloacimonadota; class Cloacimonadia; order Cloacimonadales; family Cloacimonadaceae; genus Syntrophosphaera. The sequence goes on along the minus strand of CAYRVG010000104.1, from coordinate 871 downwards.
TCTGAAGCGCTCGCTCATATAGTCCGAAAATGAGGTGAACCTGGAAAAGGGTATCTTGGGCATGCTTATCAAGGCAACCAGGTTAATCCGGTAAAACCCTCTGCCACAACCGATATCCTGCCAGAAATTGCCCGTGTGATCGGTGATCGAATTCAATTCCCGGCGCAGGTTTTTAGCGATTTTCACGGGATCCGGATCGATGTGGGTGGGGCCATAAGTGGCCTGGTTCAACAGTTTGTAGATGTCCTGCAGCCGGGCCTTGGGACAGAGATCCAGCTCTTCGGCGATGATCTCACGCAATTCTTCCTGGTTGAAATAAAGCTCAAGCATAAACGATCTCCCCGCCGCGGATCACGAACATGGTTTTGGCATCATGGTAGTCAAAAGGCCGGGTGAAATCCGTGTTCATCACGCTCAGATCTGCTATGTAGCCGGGCTCGATCTTTCCGAGGGAATCCTCCTCAAGATTCAGCCAGGCGTTGTTTTCGGTGTATAGCCTTATCGCCTGGGCGGGGGAGAGGCGTTCATCCGGATTGTGGTGGTTGATCGCGGCGTGCAGGGACATGGCGATGTTCAGGTCGGTCACGTACCAATCGCTGGAGCCGCAGATCCTGACGTCCCTGCGGGCAAAACTGGCAAAGCAGTTCATCATCCTTACCCGTTCAAGACCCAGTCTTTGGGCATAGAGGCCATCCGAACCTCCCCAAAGCAGATCGAAGTTTGGTTGCATGACAGGTGTGGCTTGTGATCTCGCTATCTCGTCCAAAAGATCGTCCGGCGTCATTTCGCAGTGTATGAGCTGATGGCGGAGGTTGGATACTTCCGAGGGATCGAGTTTGGCGTAGGCATTGTTGATCTGGCGGATGGCGGC
>CAYRVG010000103.1:0-14818 GCA_964427765.1 uncultured Candidatus Cloacimonadota bacterium | reverse complement strand
GATGGAGGGACAGAAGGGGGAATGGCCGGCAAATATTGCGTTGATCTGAATGGGGGTCCAGGGAAAAAGAAAAGGGCGGAATATCTTCCGCCCCTGATCGTCTTTTCTGTAATTTCCGTGAGAGTGGCTCTTATCGCCTGAGATGGGCAAAGGCCTTGTTGGATTCAGCCATCCTGTGTGTGTCTTCGCGTTTCTTGATCGAGGCCCCTTCCTTTTTATAAGCCGCGATGAGCTCGGCCGCGAGCCGTTCTACCATGGTGTTCTCACTGCGCGCCCGGGCATAGCTGATCAGCCAGCGGAAAGCCAATGCCTGACCGTTCTTGTCATTCACTTCGGTGGGGATCTGGTAGTTAGATCCGCCAACCCGGCGTGAAACAACTTTAACCAACGGACGGACATTTTCCAGGGCGGTCTTGAAGACTTCCAGCGGGGGTTCTTTGGTTTTCTTTTCGATAATTTCAAAGGCGCCGTAAACGATACCTTCGGCTATGCTCTTTTTACCCTTTTTCATCAGGCAGTTCATGAACTTGGTGACTATAACGTCATTATATTTGGGATCCGGGAGAACTTCACGGAGAACAGCTTTTTTCTTTCTTGGCATTTCTCATCTCCTCCGCTTAAGCCTTCTTAGGTCTCTTTGTTCCATATTTGGAACGAGATTTGGAGCGATTTTCGACTCCGGCGGAATCGAGTGCTCCACGTACGATATGGTAACGGACACCGGGAAGGTCTTTGACACGTCCGCCACGAACCAGAACGATGCTGTGTTCCTGCAGATTGTGACCTTCTCCGCCGATGTAGGCTGTAACTTCAAATCCGTTTACAAGACGGACACGCGCGACTTTGCGCAGAGCCGAGTTCGGTTTTTTGGGCGTTGTCGTGTAAACACGAGTACATACTCCGCGCCTTTGCGGACATCCCATCAGCGCCCTGTTCTTCTTTTTCTTGATGATCTCGGTTCTTCCTTTTCTAACCAGCTGATTAATTGTTGGCACTAATAACCTCCATGATTTGTTTCTTTATTTTGTGTTAGAAATTGTAAATATCCTCCACTTCCTCATCCTCTTTGGAATGAGCAAAGCGGTCAACTATCTCGGCTACGGTTTCCCCGGAATTAACTGCATCCTCAAGAGCTTCATTGTAGATCTTGGTTCCGGTTCCGACAGGAATGCGGTGGCCCAGGATAATGCTTTCCTTGAGGCCTTCAAGTTGGTCAACGCGACCCTCAATGGCCGCCTTGGTCAGCACTTTGGTGGTTTCCTGGAACGACGCTGCCGAGAGCCAGCTATCGGTAAGCAGGGCAGTTTTGGTGATCCCCAAAAGCAGTTGCTCGAACTGGGCGGGAGTCTTGCCAAACTGGATCGCTTCCCGGTTTTCCCTTTCCACGCGCATCTTGTCCACAATGTCTCCTTCGAGGAAAGAAGTGCTGCCGCTATCTGTGATGCGCACTTTTTTGAACATCTGACGGATGATAACGCTGAGATGCTTGTCATCGATCTTGACGCCCTGTTTGCGGTAGATCTCCTGAACCTCGTTAAGGATCATGATCTCCGCCTCAATTATACCTTTCACCAGCATGTCGTGGGGATCGAGAGGTCCGTCTGAAAGGGCGTCTCCACTCTCCACATGATCTCCCTGGTGCACAATTATGCGTTTTCCTGAAGGAACTGAATATTTCCTGCCGGCCAGGGGCTGGCCTTTTTTGACGTTGTCATCCGTGCTCACTATGCTTTCCTGCATTGGGGGAATGGGCATGACCTTGCCGCACAGTGGAGCTTTGGCCTTTACATTTTCATCGTTACTGACGATGATCTGCATACCGCGGGGAATTTCGTAAACAACGGGTTTCGCGTTACGTTTGGCGATCGAGACCTTTTTATTTTTACCCTCTTCGATGATGGTCACCTTGCCGTCCTTTTCACTATAGACGGTCTTGGACGTGAGGATGACCACCTGGTCCAGATAACTATCGCTCTGAACGAGGATTTTACCATCAGCTGGAGCAAATATCCCGTTTCGCGGAGTTACAAAGATATCGCGTCCGGTCTTTTTTAGTCCGCCAATGGTCACAATACCCTCAATATCGGAGATCTTGGCTTTGTCCTTGGGAACACGGGCTTCAAAGAGATCCTGCACCCTGGGCAATCCGCCCGTGATGTCACGCTGCTTGATCGTCATGCGTGAGGTCTGGCCCAGAATGTCTCCCGTGTGCACGTAACTGCCGTCTTCAACGCGGATGACAAGTCCTGCCGGAAGAGGAACCAGCGTTACGGTGCCATCATCTCCGACGATCCGGAACTGGGGTTGTTTTTTACGGTCCTTGGATTCTATGATGGTCAGGTCACGCGAGAAAGTGATGTCGTTGTATTCTTCCTTGTAAGTGATATCCTTGATGAAGTTCTCATAATGCAGCACACCCTTGGCGGTTGAGATCAGGGGATTGTTGAATTGGTCCCAACTGAGCAGCTTGGTGTTCATGGCGATCTTTTGTCCATCGCGCACATGCACTGTGGCCGCATATTCAACTTTGTATTCTTCCAGAATTTTTTCAGGGTCTTCCTCGTCACTGATGAGGATCTTGCCAAGGTGGCTGACAGATATCAGATCACCGTTGATATTCGTGACCGTGTTCATCCTGTCAAAGCGGATTATCCCGTCATGACCGGAAGTCACTTCCGCAAGTTCGGTCGCAGTCGAAGCTGCTCCACCGATATGGAAGGTCCTGAGTGTAAGCTGGGTACCAGGCTCACCAATGCTCTGGGCAGCAATTACGCCCACTGGGTCACCGATAGTGGCTGGTTTTTGGGTGGCAAGGTTACGACCATAGCATTTGACGCAAATGCCACGCTCGGCTTCGCAGGTAAGGGTTGAACGCACATGAACGCTGATGATCCCGTGGTTTTGAATGGTATGGGCCATTTTGTTGCTTATTTCCTGGCCACTGTGGACGAGGATCTTACCGGTTACCGGATCCACTACATCATCGACTGCCGTTCTTCCCTGGATGCGTTCCGCGAGAGTGCTGACAATTTCATTACCTTCCTTGAGGGCGGACATGTTCACGCCACGAACGGTTCCGCAATCTTCCATTGTAATAATGGCATTTTGCGCCACATCAACCAGGCGGCGGGTAAGATAACCCGCGTCAGCCGTTTTCAACGCTGTGTCTGCCAGTCCCTTGCGAGCACCATGTGTGGAAACGAAATACTCCAGAACTGTAAGACCATCCCGGAAATTTGATTTGATGGGAGTTTCAATGACCTCAGCCCCACCAGTTGAACCGATCTTAGTAGGCTTGTCCATCAAGCCGCGCATACCGCCCAATTGCTTGATCTGGTCCTTGCTGCCCCGGGCTCCTGATTTGAACATCATGTAGATCGAGTTTAGACCGTTCCTGTTGTGGGAAAGTTCTTCCATCATTTCGTCAGTTACGCGCACTGAGGTCTTTTTCCACAAGTCAACGATACGTCCAAAACGTTCATTTTCGGTGATACCCCCCTTCTGATGGAGATCGAAGACTTTCCTGACTTCTTCCTCGGAGTTTTCGATGATCTCATCTTTGCGTTTGGGGACAACAATATCACTAAAACTAAAGGTGACACCAGCCCGGGTCGCGTATCCGAAGCCCAATTCCTTCAATTGGTCCAGCATCTGGGCAGTGCGCCATTGACCCACGGCATCGAAGCATAACATGGCAAGGTCATTGAGTTTACCCTTGTCATAAGTGATGTTTTGGAATCCAACCTCAGCGGGAATGATCTGGTTGAATATCACCCTGCCGACAGTGGTCACGATGTAGGCGTTGTCAACTTTGATCCGCACCCAGGTGTGGATGTCAAGGCTACGTTGGCCTTCCACTTCACCTTTGACGGTGAAACGTTGTTCCTCCGCTTCATAGGCAGCGATCACTTCATCCGGGCTGTAGAAATGGCGGAGAGTCTCTATATCCTTGGGCTCGGGAAATTCTTCCATGGTCAGATAATAACACCCAAGTACTATATCCTGATTCGCGGCCATGGAAAGCCTGCCATTGGCCGGCAGCAACAGGTTACGCGTGGAAAGCATCAGGACCCTCGCCTCTATCTGAGCCTCGACTGAAAGGGGTATGTAAACACCCATTTGGTCGCCATCAAAGTCCGCGTTAAACGGAACGCAGACCATGGGATGGAGCTGAATGGCTTTATTATCCGTAAGTACGGGCATAAAGGCCTGGATACCCAAACGATGCAAGGTTGGCGCGCGGTTCAGGAGAACGGGGTAATCCTTGATGACATCTTCCAGAATGGACCAGATCTCGGGTTGTTTCTTTTCGATCAATTTCTTGGCGTTCTTTACTTTATCCACTTCACCCATTTTCTGCAGACGTTCGATCAGATAGGGCTTGAAAAGTTCCACAGCCATGTCTTTAGGTATTCCGCATTGATATAGTTTAAGTTCTGGTCCGACGGTGATCACGGAGCGTCCGGAGTAATCAACGCGCTTACCCAAAAGGTTCTGGCGAAATCGTCCCTGTTTTCCTTTCAACTGGTCTGTCAGGGATTTAAGGGGCCGATTCCCCCTTCCCCGTACAGGACGTGCTTTGCGGGAATTATCGATCAGAGCGTCCACGGCCTCCTGAAGCATGCGCTTTTCGTTACGCAGGATAACCTCGGGGGCGCGGATGTCCAGAAGCTGTTTCAAACGGTTGTTGCGTGTGATGACCCTTCGGTAAAGGTCGTTGAAATCGGCGGTGGCGAATCTGCCGCCTTCAAGAGGCACAAGAGGCCTGAGAGTGGGCGGCAAAACCGGCAGTGCTTCCAGGATCATGTATTCCGGATTGTTCCCGGATTTGATGAAAGCGTCGACGATCTTCAACTTGTTGATGAGTTTTTGTTTGTGCAGGGTGGCCTTTTCCATTTTCAGGCGGGAACGGATGTTCAGCGCTTCATTGTGCAGGTCTATGCGCACCAGTAATTCTCTGATGGCTTCCGCGCCCATCAGCGCGAGGAAATTGTCGCCTACCTTGTCGCGGATCTCATAATATTCGTCCACTTCGATCAATTCCATCTTTTCATAAGGGCTGTCGCCGGGATCGATGACTATGAACGATTCATAATAAAGGACCCGTTCCAGATCTTTAACGGTCATGTCCAGCAAAGTGCCTATCTTGCTGGGAGCGCTTTTCACAAACCAGATATGAGCGATCGGGACAGCCAGTGAGATGTGTCCCATGCGTGTTCTGCGCACGCGTGAGGAGGTGACCAAAACATTGCAGCGATCGCAAACGGTGCCGGCAAAGCGTTTCTTTTTATATTTTCCGCAGGCACATTCATAATCCCTTTCCGGACCGAAGATCCTTTCGCAGAAGAGACCGTCCTTCTCGGGTTTGAGTGTGCGGTAGTTCAGAGTGTCAGGCTTGGTGACCTCACCATGGGACCATTCGTTTATTATCGTCTCCGGGGAAGCCAGTTTAATGCGGACGGCATCATAATCGCTGGGGCGAACTTCACGTTTGGTGTCTTTTAACATATTTACCTTCCCTCGCTCTTTTCTGATTGTTTGATGAACTCAATGTCAAATCCCAGGGACTTGAGTTCACTGATGAGTACATTGAAGGATTCCGGAATACCAGGTGTGGGCGGGTTTTCACCTCTGGTTATTGCCTTGAAGGCATTGTTCCTGCCATCGACATCATCAGATTTGATGGTCAGCATTTCCTCCAGAAGATGCGCTGCCCCATAAGCCTCCAGTGCCCAGACTTCCATTTCACCGAGGCGTTGTCCGCCGTGCTGGGCTTTACCGCCCAGAGGCTGTTGCGTGATCAGTGAATAGGGGCCGGTGGAGCGGGCATGCATTTTATCTGCCACCAGGTGGTTGAGCTTCATCATATAGATGATGCCCACAGTGACCTTTTCCTTGAAAGGCACACCGGTTTTGCCGTCATAAAGCACCTGTTTGCCGTCCTCGGAAAGCCCGGCTTCACGCAGGGCGGATTCAATGTCTTCAACAGCCGCCCCATCAAATATCGGGGTTTCGACTTCAAATCCAAGTGTTTGCGCGGCCATCCCAAGATGGGTTTCCATGATCTGCCCAATATTCATACGGGAGGGAACGCCCAGAGGATTCAATACTATATCCACCGGCGTGCCGTCTTCAGTGAAGGGCATATCCTCCATTGGAGCCACAATGGAGATCACGCCTTTGTTGCCGTGTCGGCCGGCCATTTTATCGCCAACCTCTATCTTCCTCTTTTTGGCAACAAAGACCTTGACCATCTTGCGGACACCGTAGGGGAGTTCATCACCGTGTTTGTACCTTTCGCGGGACTTACGGTAGATGTTCTCACTTTGTTCCAGTGATTGTTTTATTTTCAGGACGATCTCACTGTAGATCTTTTCATTGACTTCCGGATCTTCAATAAGCTCCGCCTCCAGATCCAGTTTCTTGAAGTTGATCCTTTCGATGTCCTTTTTGGTTATTTTCTTGCCCGGAGCTATAAAGGGAGTGTTGGTTTTTTCGTCCCAGATGTTTTTTGCTTTTTGACCAAGCAACGCTGCGGTGAGTTTTTCGACCTTGAATTCCTCCACCTTCTTGCGGCGCAGGCTAAGATCTTTCTTCAGCTTTGCATACTTGTCGTCATAATCTTCCAGGTTCTCCGTGCCTTCCTCCAGCCTGGAGAACATCTTTACGTCTATAACCACACCTTCCATTCCGGGTTTTGCCTTGAGAGAACTATTCGTAAAATCTCCGGCGCGGTCGCCAAACAGCGCACGCATGAGATTTTCCTCCGGTGACGGATCAATCTCTATGCTCTTGGGAGTGACCTTGCCGACGATTATATCTCCGGCTTTGATGACGGACCCGACGCGGATGATCCCTGTTTTGTCCAGATTGCGCAAGGCATTCGCCGGCACATTGGGAATATCGTAAGCCAATTCCTCGCGTCCGTTCTTGACATTGCGCACCAGGACTTCCATCTCCTCAATATAGATAGAGGTCAGGGTATCTTCCCTGGCCACTTTTTCACTGATGATAATGGCGTCCTCATAATTATACCCATACCAGGGCATGAAAGCCACCATCATGTTGGTTCCCAATGCCAGGCGGTTGTCCTCGACGCACGCGCCGTCGGAGATGGGCTGGCCTTTGCGCACTTTGTCACCGATGCGCACCACAGGCCTTTGGTTGTTACAGGTATCCTGGTTCGTGCGGACAAATTTCTTAAGTTCGATCCGGTTACCCATGCCAAGATACAAAACTTCATCCTTTTCACTGGTGGGTTTGATCTCCACATAAGAAGAAGTCACATTTTTGACCACGCCGTCATAAGGCGCGACCGTAATATTGGAAGTATCCATGGTGGCGATCTTTTCCATGCCTGTGCCGACGAGAGGAGCGACAGGATTTATCAGCGGTACGGCCTGCCGTTGCATATTCGAGCCCATCAAAGCACGGTTGGCGTCGTCATGCTCCAAAAACGGGATCATGGCCGCGGAAACAGAAACCATTTGTTGGGGCGCAACGTCCATGTATTGGACATCCTTGGGATTAACAAGGATAAAATCGCCCTTAACGCGGGCAAAGACTTCTTCGTCCATGATCTTGCGGTCGTCATCCAGATGCACGTCGCATTGGGCTATTATGAAATTCTCCTCCTGCGCCGCCTCGAAAAATTCATACTCATCGGTCACTTTCCCATCATCTACTTTCCTGTACGGCGTTTCTATGAAACCAAGACGGTTGATGCGGGAATAGATCGATGGTGAAACGATTAGCCCGATATTGGGTCCTTCCGGAGTTTCGATCGGGCAGATCCTGCCGTAGTGGGAGGAATGTACGTCACGAACTTCAAAACCAGCCCTTTCCCTGGTCAGACCTCCGGGTCCCAAGGCTGAAAAGGCACGTTTATGGCGCAGCGCAGCAAGGGGGTTGGTCTGCTCCATGAATTGGGAGAGTTGACCGGTCAGGAAGAAAGACTGCACGACGGAAATGAGAGCGTTGCTATTCACAAGGTCATGAACCGTCACCTCATCCGTATTCGAAATCGCCATGCGTTCCTGGATTATCCTGGAGATCATGGAAAGTCCGGTTTTATATTGCTCTTGGAGAAGTTCTCCGACAGTCCTCACACGACGGTTTGAAAGGTTGTCTATATCATCGATCTGGTCTTCATCGTGGTAAATATTTACCAGGGTCTTGAAGATATGCACAAAATCCTCAACGCAAAGGGTCAGGACCTTGGGATCGACATTGATTCCCAAACGGGTGTTGATCTTGTATCTTCCGACTTCTCCCAGGTTGTAGCGCTTTTCATTGAAAAACATCCGGTCAACGAGTTGTTTGGCTATTTCCAGAGACGCATCCTCACCAGGTCGGATGAGGCTGTAGATCTTTTTCAGCGCTTCTTCCTGGTTTTCTGTCGGATCCTTTGCGATCGTGTTCTCCAGAACTTTACGGGCTATCTCATATTCGTAGTCGATCACTTCCACCTGCTTGACGCCCTTTTCCCCAAGCAATTTGATCAGGTTATCCGTGACCTGTTCGTTAGCCTGCGCGATTGGTTCATCACTTCCGGAAATCACTATATCCTCGAATAAATGGCGGCCTTTCGCATCTTTGGGTTTCAGTTTCTCAGTATTGTAGAAGACCTTGCGCAAATCGTGGTTCGTGGAGATGCCGATCGCCCTGAGAAGTATCGTTACCGGGAGCTTGCGGCGCTTGTCTATATGCACAAACATCACATCGTGTATATCAATATCAAATTCCAGCCAGGAGCCGTTGTAGGGAATGACTTTGGCGGAATAGAGGGTCTTGCCGCTGGCATGTTTTTCCTCGGAGAAAAATACGCCTGGAGATCTCTGTAACTGTGATATCACGACCCTTTCCGCGCCGTTAACGATGAAAGTGCCCTGCTCGGTTATAAGGGGTATCTCGCCCAGGAATACGTCTTGTTCGATTGTATCCTTGTGAGTCCTTTCCCCATTTTCGTTTTGTTCAAAAACACTCAGCCGTAGTTTTGATTTCAAGGGTGCCTGATAGGATAGATTTCGTTCCCGGCACTCATCAATTGTGTATTTTTCCTGTAAAACGCTGTATTCCTGAAACTCCAGGAGAAAATTGCCTTTGGCATCCTCCAGAGGGAATATTGTCTCAAATACTTCCTGCAGTCCTTTTCTTTCCCTGCGCTGGGGATGTATATCCTTTTGTAAAAAATCGTTGAACGAATCCACTTGCATGGCCAGCAGATTGGGGATTTCCACTTCCGGAATACCCAACTCGGCAAATCTTCCGGATATTTTGGAAAAACTTTTGATCTTTCTCAAAAGCTCACTCCTTTGCGGTGTCTAACCGTACATTGTATAAGGTTGGCTTGTGTGATTCTCGCATCAAATGTTATAAAATGCCTGCCGCGTGTAAAAGACAGGTGTAGAGCCCTTTGGTTTGGGATTTAGTGGATGGTTTGGGAGCATAACAAGTCCAAAAAAAGTCCCGCGGGACTTTTTTTGGACAATTAAAAAGGGAGTTCGTCCCTTACTTAAGTTCAACAGAAGCACCGACGTCTTCAAGTTTCTTCTTAACGTTTTCCGCTTCTTCTTTGCTGACCTTTTCCACAACCTTTTGAGGAGCGCCATCAACGAGGTCTTTGGCTTCCTTGAGCCCAAGTTTGGTGATCTCACGCACAACCTTGATCACGTTGATCTTCTTTTCACCGGCACTCATCAACATAACATCAAACTCAGTTTGTTCTTCCTGAGCCTCAGCTCCGGCCGCGGGTGCGGCAACTGCAGCAACGGGGGCAGCGGCGGACACGCCGAATATCTCTTCCATTTCTTTGACAAGTTCAGAGAGTTCAAGCACTGTCATCTCTTTGACCAAGTCTATAACTTGTTGTTTTTTATCGGACATTTTTCCTCCAGGATGTATTAATTATCTAGCTTGCCTTATTCTCGGCAATGGCATCAATCGCATAAAGAAATTTGCGGATGATGCCCTGGGAAATATTCATAAAGTTGCTGAGAGGAGCATTCATGCTTCCCAAAATCTGTGTGAGCAGTTCTTCGCGTGTGGGCAGTTTGGCCAGGTCCAGCAGCTGGCTCTGATCCAAGATCATTCCTTCCACGTATCCAACTTTGAAACTCGGGAATTCTGCTTCTTCCATCACATCTTTGATGAATTTGACGAGTACTCTGGCCGGGGCAACTTCATCGCTATGGCAAACCGCCATCGCTGTGGGTCCGATCAGATATTCGTCCAGTTCCTTTATCCCCAGATCATTGAGTGCTCTTTTGATCAGGGTGTTCTTTTGAACGAAGTAATCCACTTCCGCGTCCGTGAATTGGACACGCAATTGGTTCACCTGTTCCACGTTGATTCCCTTGTAATCTACCAGTACAATCGCTTTGGCGCCATCTAAACGTTCTTTCAAGTTTGCTACAATGTCTAATTTTCCACTTTGAACCATTTCAGCCTCCTTCAACTCTTGGCTTCCAAGGTTGCGCTTGCGATATTCAGTTTGATGCCGGGGCCCATGGTCGAACAAAGGGTGATGCTTCTGATATACACACCTTTCAGTGTTGGGGGGCGGTCCTTCAGAACAGCCGACAGGACAACCTTGAGATTGTCCCTGAGCTTGTCCGCGGAGAAACTGATCTTACCAAAGAGGATATGCAAGTTTCCAAACTTATCCACGCGGTAAGCGATTTTTCCACCCTTTGATTCCTCAACTGCCTTTGCAATGTCCATGGTCACGGTACCAACCTTGGGGTTTGGCATCAGTCCACGCGGACCTAGCACCCTTCCCAGTTTGCCGATACGCCCCATCAGGGTGGGGGTGGTGATCACGACGTCAAAATCAAACCATCCGTTCGATATCTTTTCGATCAGATCATCCAGGCCAACGTAATCGGCGCCAGCTTGACTGGCTTCCTCTGCCTTGTCTCCTTCGGCGAAAACCAGGACACGCGTGACCTTGCCAGTTCCGTGGGGAAGGACAAGTGAATTGCGGATCTGCTGGTCTGCCTTGCGGGGATCAACGCCAAGATTGAAATGCACTTCGACCGTCTCATCAAATTTGGAAGAGGGGTATTCTTTCAAAATCTTGAGAGCTTCGTCGATGTCGTACCTCTTTTGGCGATCATACATCTTGTAGGCAGTGTTGTACCTTTTACTATATTTCATTGACTCTCCTTATGAATATTTTCTCCTGCACAAGGTGGATCAGTCGTCAACGACCACACCCATGCTCCTTGCAGTGCCAGCGATCATACTCATAGCAGATTCAAGGGTATTCGTATTCATGTCTTGTATCTTCAGCTCGGCTATAGTGCGCACCTGGTCCTTTGAAATATGCCCCACCTTTTCCTTGTTTGGAGTGGGGGAACCTTTGGCTAGTCCGGCTTCTTTCTTGATCAACACCGACGCGGGGGGTGTTTTGATCTCGAAAGTGAAAGATTTATTCTTTGCTACATAGATCACCACGGGGAAGATCATCCCGGGCTGATCAGCTGTCTTTTCATTAAATTGGCGGCAAAATTCCGGTATGTTCACCCCAACCTGTCCCAATGCAGGGCCAACAGGAGGAGCAGGTGTTGCTTTACCTGCCGGTAATTGCAGTTTCAGCATTGCCACTGCGTCTTTAGGCTTTGCCATTATATTTCCTCTTTATCCTATTTTCTTATTAATTCCACTTGGTTGGAGTTCAACTCCACGGGGGTTCTGCGGCCGAAAACAGTTACGTCGATTATTAGCTTGGCGCCGTCATCGCCAACTTTCTGGACAATGCCCTCGAATTCTGAAAAAGGACCCGTGGTTATCTTCACCATGTCTCCGGGCATATAGGAAAATGTCTTGCCCGGTTCCTTCTCCCTATCGGCTATTCCCAGAAGTCTGTTGACCTCGTCCTCATCCAGGGGAATGGGTTCCTTATGTTCCTTGCTTTGCCCCAAAAATTTGGTCACCCCGGCAATGTTGAGAATATAGGTTTTCAGTTCGGGTGTCAGATCAGCTTGGATGATGACGTAACTGGTGAATAATTTCTTTTCCCGTTCAACCTTCTTTCCTTCCCGTATAATGAAGGATTTACGTACAGGTACCAGGATCTGTCCCACTTTATCGCTTAAATCGGTACCTTCCAAACCCTTCTCAATAGAGAGTTTCACCTTGTTCTCATGGGACGAGTAGGTATGGATTACATACCATTTCATAACAGCTCAGTTTCCTAAAAGAAAAGGTGGAAAAGTTTGCCGAAGCCATAATCCACAAGACTAAGAAATATCCCGACGATCGCTGAGATTACGATCACAACCATCGTTCCTTCCTTAATATCAGCTTTGCTGGGCCAGGCCACTGATTTCATCTCGAGGAGAACTTCATGAAAAAATCGTTTTATCTTACTTATTAACTTACTCATACTAAATACCTTAGGAGTTGCTTAACCAAGCACAATTATGCGAACACCTTGTGGCAGGACAGGCAGGAATCGAACCCGCAACCCCCGGTTTTGGAGACCGGTGCTCTACCAATTGAACTACTGTCCTGCAACATAATGTTAGCTGATCAACGCTGTTTGTGCAGTGTGTGTTTCCGGCAGGTGGGGCAGAATTTTTTCAGCTCCATCCTGTTCGGATGCTTGCGTTTGTTGCGCGTCGTCGTATAATTACGGTTTTTACACTCTTCGCAAGCCAGAATGATTATATCTCTCATTGTATCTTATCCCGTGATTATTCCATCACTTTGGAAACCACTCCGCTGCCAATGGTGTGTCCACCCTCACGGATGGCGAACCGAAGCCCCTGTTCCATGGCGATCGGGGTGATCAGTTCGGCATTGATCTCAACGTTGTCGCCGGGCATGACCATAAGCACCCCTTCGGGAAGGTTGACCGTTCCGGTGACGTCTGTGGTTCTGAAATAGAACTGGGGACGGTATCCGGTGCGGAAGGGTTTGTGGCGTCCGCCTTCATCTGCCGTCAGGACATAGGTCTGACCGATGAACTTGGTGTGGGGTGTGATCGATTTGGGTTTGGCAAGCACCATTCCGCGTTCCACATCAGTTTTGGCAAAACCGCGCAGGAGCACGCCGATGTTATCGCCGGCCTGGGCTTCATCAAGAAGTTTGCGGAACATTTCAACACCCGTGCAGGTGGTTTCCACGGTTTCCCTGATACCGACCCGTTCGACCTTGTCGCCCACTTTGATGACGCCACGGTCCACACGGCCGGTGGCAACTGTTCCGCGTCCGGGAATCGAGAAAACGTCTTCCACGGGCATCAGGAAAGGTTTGTCTGTGGCACGGTCTGGCTCGGGGATGTACGAGTCAAGCGCGTTAATGAGTTCAATGATCTGGACTTCGCCTTCGGGATCGCCGTTGAGGGCTTTGAGGGCCGAACCTCGGATCACGGGGATCTCGTCGCCCGGGAACTCATATTTTTCCAGAAGTTCGCGGACTTCCATCTCCACCAGGTCGAGCAATTCCTCATCGTCGACGAGGTCGCACTTGTTCATAAACACCACGATCGCGGGAACCCCCACCTGTCGAGCAAGCAGGATGTGTTCGCGGGTCTGCGGCATCGGGCCGTCCGCGGCACTCACGACGAGGATGGCTCCGTCCATTTGCGCAGCACCAGTGATCATGTTCTTGATATAGTCTGCGTGGCCGGGGCAGTCCACGTGCGCATAGTGACGATTATCGGATTCATATTCAACGTGGGCTGTTGCAATGGTTATACCGCGGGCTTTCTCTTCCGGAGCATTATCGATGCTGTCGAATGAACGGAATGATGCGCCGCCCTTCTTACTCAGATACAAAGTCATCGCTGCGGTGAGCGTGGTCTTGCCATGGTCGATATGACCAATCGTACCAACGTTTACGTGCGGCTTGGTACGTACGAATTTTTCTTTTGCCATTTTTCCTCCTGGAATTTTCTCAATTCCATGTCGTGTTTTTTGTTGTAAAAGAACGTGGAGCTCAAGATCGGACTCGAACCGATGACCTCCTCCTTACCAAGGAGGTGCTCTACCTGCTGAGCTACTTGAGCCATAAAAATCATACTCTAAACTCAAAAAAATGGAGCGGGAAACGGGGTTCGAACCCGCGACCCTCAGCTTGGAAGGCTGATGCTCTAGCCAACTGAGCTACTCCCGCTGGCGTTTTAAAAAAGTGGTGGACAGGGAAGGATTCGAACCTCCGTAGACTCGCGTCGCTGGGTTTACAGCCCAGTGCCATTAACCACTCGACCACCTGTCCACAATTTCTGGAGCCGATGAAGGGAGTTGAACCCCCAACCTATTGATTACAAATCAATTGCTCTGCCATTGAGCTACATCGGCATCAAGAATAACCAACGAATTTCAACGACATTTTTTGTCAATCTCTTTCTCAGCTTCACTCTATGTACATCTTGTTTTACCAATTTATGTCACAAAATTTCATGCCCGTTTTTTGTCAAGCACGCTTCTCAAAATTTTTGCAAAAAACATATTTTGTAGTAACCAGAATGTCACGGCAGGCTCTTGCAGCTCCCATCGTCCTTTTGGCCAAAGCAATACTGCCTTTGGGATGGTGTCGAGCCAAGAAATAATTTTTGGAAAAATTTGGCTCAGGTGTAGGATCAGGATATCCCATCAGGGCAAAAAGAAGGGGCTCAGATAATGAGCCCCTATTATTATTATGGGTCATGTCAATCGAGCACGATCATATCCGCGCGGCGGTTTGCGGCGCGCCCTTCAGCTGTCTTGTTCGTGGCGATCGGCCGGTCTGAGCTGAATCCCTTCACATCGATGCGGCTTTCGTCAATGCCTTTGTCCACGAGGTACTGGCGTACGAACTTGGCCCGGTTCAG
>CAYRVG010000102.1:0-1771 GCA_964427765.1 uncultured Candidatus Cloacimonadota bacterium | reverse complement strand
AAACCCTCAGAGAACCGCTAAACGGATCATTTGAGCACCGTGAACCGGAGAACCGCGGGAGCGGAAAGTTCCGGCTCCCTGATCCTGGCAAAATAGACGCCCGAGGGCTTTCCGTCAAAGGGGAGAACGATCTCCGGAGGGTAATACTGGCGGTCGCTGCTCATCACTTTTTGTCCCCGGAGGTTATAGACATCCAGGGTCACAGGCACGGTCGAGCCGGCATCCGTCCTTTTCAGGATGAGTTTTCCCGCCTGGTAACGGATCCCGTAGGGCAGCGGGGGAGCGTCCGTGCTGGATTGTTCGCCGGCAAGGTACAGGGTGTGTTGGGTCCCCGAGGTGAAGAGAGGGATTTCAAAGTCCAGATTGCGATGATAAATGCAGAGCTCCGGGATGTCCATTTCGGAAGAGTTGACCAGGGTCAGGCTATAAACACCATTTTGGGGGTCCCTTTCAACAGACTGGATACGCACCTGCTCGATGGCCAGCATGCGGTCGTAGATATCCTCCATGGTGGCGAGCCAGAGGCCGCGGTAATTTCGATAATAATCGAGCATCTGGAGCATCTCGTCCACGTCGTCGCGGATCTCGACATCTCCGTTGGGCGCCGTTTGCCAAAAACTGTGGGTAGATGTAGTATGGTTGCTACAAAAATGAGTGTATGAATGGTGCAGGCCACGTTCCGTCAGCAGTTGTTCCAGGTTGGCGGGTGTCATCAGGTGTTTCATGCAGACAGGGTTGTAGCCGTTTGTATATTCCCAAGTTTCGGTGCGTGTACGGCCGAAGAACCAAATGGGCCGGGTAAGGGTTTTGGCTTCATATACTATGTGAGGAAGCCTCCAAGCGTCATTATAGGCATTAAATGGATTGGTGAAAGGCGTGTCGCCAGGCCAAATATAATCGATCTGTGATTGGTTGACTACGTCAGCGATGTATGCCAAGCTGTCCGGATACAGTCCATTGTAACTGATATCCTCTGGATTATTAGGGACGCAATGATCGATCCAAGTGCGAATATTGTAATGGGTTAGGTCGTGCAACAGGGCTTGTTCGTTTGTTCCGGGAGGGTCAGCCAGTGTCGTGAAAGTATGCCAGCCAATTGTGTTCCCGTGTTCCATGATCTGATCCCAAATTGGTTCCAGAATTGGTTGATTTACTCCAAATATGGTGTTGGTCACCGGAATATTGCGGGCAAAGAAACCCTGCGTGTAGTATTTGGGACTGTCAGGATTATTGCTACCCTCGTAGGCAGCTTTGAGGCGGTCTGCGTTCTCTCCGTCGGCGTCGTTACTGATGCACAGGGCAGCCCTTTTATTTCCCAGCCAGCGGTTGATATCCAATAAAACGGGTAATTCCGTAAAGAGCAAAAAAGACCAGTTGTGAGTGGATCCGGCTGTCTTATACATGGTATTCCTGAGGAGGTTGGTGGCTATGGCAACATGATTGAAAGCGCGGAAAAAATGCACCCGATAATCGTAGAGATGGATATTGTTTCCAGCGAGCCCTTCGATCCCTTCGCAGCCGGCATATCCAGAGGCGACGATCCAGAAAGCGTCATCGCCGCAATCATACTGCACGGCTTTGTCCAAATACGGGGTGATATTCCGATTGCGGGAGGGATCCCCGCTCAGGATGGCTTCAACCCCTTTCAGGCGGGCGTTGATAGGTTCCCCGAGTTTGTCCATGCTGAGGAAGAGCTCGTGCAGATAGATCTCCTCTTTGAAATTCGCCCGGAAACTGAAGAGATGGGCGGGAAACCAGAACTCATCGCTGT
>CAYRVG010000101.1:0-3930 GCA_964427765.1 uncultured Candidatus Cloacimonadota bacterium | reverse complement strand
GAAAAAGGAAAACCTGATCGTGCTCGTCTACAATTTCCTGGACCTCCTGGCGCACCACCGTTCCCGGGACCAGATCCTCCAGGAAACGATACCCCACGAGGAAGGCCTGCGCGCCTTCACAAAGCACTGGTTCCTGCATTCTTCCCTGTATGAGGCCCTCAAACAGATCGCCAGGCAGGATGCCATCTGCGTTATCAGCACAGACCACGGCTCGATAAGGGTCAACCGCGCCACCCAGGTGATCGGCGATCGCGACGCCTCGGTCACGGTGCGTTACAAGGAGGGGAAAAACCTCTCCGTCAACGACCGCCATGCCCTCTTTGCGAAAAAGCCCTCGGAATACGGACTGCCCTCAAAGAGCATCGTGGATAACTTCATCTTTGCCAAGGACGATTACTACTTCGTCTATCCAAACTCCTACCACCAGTACCAGAGACAGTTCAACGGCACTTTCCAGCACGGCGGGGTTTCCATGGAGGAAATGATCCTGCCGATAGCCACCTGCCGTTCCAGGCGCCGGAAGACCTGAGAACTGCACCCCCCCAGCGACCGTGACGCCAGGGTGGCGATGATGAACAAAACAATTGAACTCAGGACCCAGCAGGACACCCGGGACCTGGCTGCCTTTATCGCCCCCCTGCTTCAGCCGGGAGACGTTATCTGCCTCTATGGCGATCTGGGCTCCGGCAAGACATTTTTTGCCGCCGCGCTGGGGCGGGAGCTGGGGGTGCCGGAGTTTCTGGACAGCCCCTCGTTCGTGCTGCTCAAGGAATACCAGGCAAAAAATTTCCCGCTATACCACCTGGACCTCTACCGCCTCAAGAACGGGGAGGACCTCCATGATCTGGGCTTGTTCGACTTTCTGGAGAATGGCGTCACCCTGATCGAATGGCCGGAACTGGCTGTTGGCGTGATCCCCGCCAGGATGCTGAACCTGGATTTGCACTTCAGTTTTGATGGCCGGCAGAGAGAAGTGGAAATTGTTGCCCGGGGAAGATTTTCTGATTATTTTGTCTGACATCATATCGTCCGGGAGGATCAAATGAGTTTCAACCCCCTGTGGATAGCTTTGGTCGTGATCATAATCATGGCGGTTTGGGAAGCCTTGAGTAAAAGTAAATCACCCCGTCATAGCTGGCTCGTAGCCGGCATCTGTTTCATCCTCGGCATGGCCGTTTTTGGCCATTTCTACCTCGAAAGCAGGCACACCGATGAAACCCTGCATGTGGTCGGCTATGCCAGCAAGACATTCGAAAGCGACCTGGCCAAGTGGACCCTCTCCCTGCAGAGGAATACGGACGTGAACGGCCTGATGAATGCCTACACCACCCTGAACAACGATGTGGCGGATTTCAAACAGGTCCTGCTGGATAAGGGGATCAAGGAAAAGGACATCAATATCCAGCCCCCCACAAGTTCGCCAAACTGGGACCGCAATGGCAATATTTCCGGCTATTCCGTCAGCCAGATGCTCTACGTCCTTTCCAACGACGTCCAGAAAGTGGAGGACCTTGCCCTCGATCCGGATTTCTTCGCCCAGCGTTCCATAATCCTGCAGCAATCCAGCCTGGATTACCTCTACTCCAAGCTGCCGGAACTTAAAAACGAGATGATCGGCGCCGCCACTGCCGATTGCTATTCCCGCGCCCAGGAGATAGTTTCCGCCTCGGAAGCAAAACTGGGAAAACTCATCAACGCCCGCACGGGGGTCTTCCAGATCACAGAGCCCTATTCCACAGAGGTTTCGGATTACGGCTATTACAGGACGAACACCCGGACAAAAAGCATTTCCGTGACCGTTACGGCGGATTTTGCCCTTTGAGCGGGGCTGTAAATCACAGTGAGAGCGTGATAAGAAACCACATCTAATGAGATCCTGAACGAATCTGCGGGAGTTTGGAGAATCAGTATTCCTGCCAGCGCTATTTAAGGTATTGGCATCAGCCGGTAACGCGCGCGACCTTCAGTTCAATTTTTTTCAGGATAGCAGGGTGAAGGAGTTGGTATTGCCCTCTATATCCTTTATGACGCGCTCTCTGAAGTCTGCCAGGAGGGTTTCGGAGGGGCTGCGTTCAGCAATGACCATCCCTCCCTCATTCAACAGTTCCCGCTCATAGATGAGCCCGAGGGTGGGGTTGATCAGGTTTTTGTCATAGGGCGGATCGAGGAAGATCACATCCCAGGTATCAGTTGTTCCTTTCAGGAACGCTCGCACGCGTTTGCGCCAGACATGGCAGATATCCCCGCATCCCAGGAGGCTTACGTTTTTGAGCAGAATTGCCAGGGCGGGGGTGGCAAATTCCACGAAATCAGTCCAAACGGCTCCCCGGGAGAGAGCTTCCAGGCCAAGGGAACCGGTTCCCGCAAAGAGATCCAGCACGCGTTTTCCCTCGTAGTGATTGTACATGCTGAAGACCCTCTCGCGGTTGTAATCCGTGGTGGGCCGGGTGGTTTTGCCTTTGACGGTGAAAAGGTGGCGCCCCTTGTATCTGCCTGTGATGATGCGCATAAAGCCGGATCTACTTTTTGCTTTTTTGGGAGCCCCCGCGGGGAAATTTGAGCGGTATGGTCAGTTGCACGGGTTTGGGCTCAAAATCGGGGCAGGTGATGATGACAACGCTGGCGGGCTGTTTGCAGGATTTGACGCAGCGCTGGCAGAGTGTATTGTATTTGGGCACCGGTTTGGGGGACATCAGGTGCCGGCTTTTCTGCCCTGCATCTCCAGAATGACCGCCACCAGGTCGCTAAGCCTCACGTCTGTTAGTTTTTGGTCTTTGTCAAACCTGCCGAGCAAGGCCACGAGGAGGTCCCTGACAGTGTAATCGGGGGTTTCCGGGATCGCCTCACCCAGGTTCATCTGCGCCTGTTGCTCGATCTCGTCGAGGATCCTGCCCAGCACTTCGGCATCGGATTCATCATCCAGCAGAAGGTCCTCATCCTCCTCGATATAGATCTCCTCCGCCAGCGAGCCTTCCATCAGTTTCTGGCGGGCCGCGGCCATATTCTCAAATCCCTGGTGGTCAAGGATCTTGAGATAGGCCAGCTCCTCCGGGGTGAAAAGTTTTTCGATGCGGGGGTCGTACCGCTGGTTCGGATCGTTCAGAATGCGTATGTGCAGGGCCTCGATGTGCTCCCTGATGGCGGGCGAGGATTCCGTCTGGTTGATCATCTCATAAGCCGCAAGAGCGTCAAAGAACTGGCTTTGTTCCTCAAAAAGCTTGGCCAGGGTCAGCGTTGGTGCCCAACTGCGTCCATTGGTCTTCATTTAAACTCCCTAATCAAAAATCAGAATCAATTATCCTTGCCTGCCCGATTATGTCAATCAAAACCTTTTGTCCCACGCGGCATGGAGGAAGAGGAATATGTTTGTGATCTCCCGGGGAAGGCATGGCCACCGGTTTTTTGGTCGGAAAAACTACTTAAAACCTCCGTTTCCCCCTCATCCCAAAGCGTTAATCAAGTGTTGATCAAGCCTTGATCAAGTCTTAATTGTTAACGCTTGATTAAGGCTTGATAAAGAAGTGATTGACACTTTCGCGGGAGCGCGGAAACTGGCACCATCAACAAGGAGGAAAGATGAAAGCATACGTAAAGGAAGGAATAAAGGGCTTTTCCGGGGAACTGGACGGGATGATCTATTACTACCATCCCCGGCTGAAACGCACGCTGATGCGCAGAAAGCCCAAGATGCCCCTGCAGGAACAGAACATCGGCTACCGCTCGATCGCCAGGCAGCTCAAGGATCTGGAGCCCTCGGCCGAATACCGCTATGACTTCAAGCTCTATCTCTCGCAGCTGCGGGATCGGGACGAGGACGTGAACCTGCCTTCCTGGTACGCCCTGTTCGTGAAGATGATGTGGGCGATGCAGGCCAAATATCCCTCTCAGGTGGACCTGAAAACCATCACGCGGCAACAGATACTGAACCAG
>CAYRVG010000100.1:0-4116 GCA_964427765.1 uncultured Candidatus Cloacimonadota bacterium | reverse complement strand
AGGGTGTATTTCCAGTCCGGATGGTCCGGCGGACGGCTGTCCGTCTTGTCGAAAAGGGTGGGTTCCCAAACCCGGCAGACCTTGTTTTCCAGATCTATCTGGAAGGCATCGTCGTGGAGCACAACCTTGTCAAAACCCTCGGGCAGGGTCCCGGCGTTGTCATGGCTGTTCGTGTGCGAGGATTTGCCGGTTCCGGAGAGCCCGTAAAAGGCTATGGAACGTTTGCCAAGATCGTGGTATTGGGGATCCCTGCAGGTTCCGAAATCGATCTCCTTGATGCCGCCGTGGCAGGCCGCCATCCCGATGCGGATGCCGGAGGTCCAGGCCATCGTGAGGGTGCCTTTCTTGCGTTCGCCGAAATAGCGCATGCCCAGGTTCACGATCACGTTGTGCTTTTCGTCCACCAATGCCAGCTGGGGCGCTCCGACGTTGTTGTAAAAGGGATCGTCGCAGGTCCATTCGTTGAAGGAGATGACGATGATGTCTTGGATGGGCAGGGGTTTGCTTTTCTCGTATTCTTCCTTCATCTGCTCGAAGGGAGCGTAATTGACGAGCCAGTTGAACATGTTGGCCGCGTCTGTTTCCGTGGTCACGAAAGTCGCCTTGAGCATGAGGTCCGGATCGAGGCCCAAAACGGCCTCGGCCTTGATCAGGGGATAGTGCTGCATCTGCCAAACGGCCTCGCGGAAATCGCCCTCGAGCTTCATTTTATCCAGAAAATTTACCCTATGGTAAAAGCGGCGGGCTTTGGCCGTCCTGCCGATGATCTTGCCGTGGCAATCGTTCAAGACCCTGGCATCCGGCGGCAGATTGTGAAGCCTGGCGAATTCCGGATAGATGGGCAGATCCGTAACGGAAACACCGGGCTGGTTCCTTGCCATTTCATAGGCTTCGCGCAGGGTTACCGTGCGCACGTTATGAGTGTTTACGAGAGTCTCGGCGATCGCGCGAATCGGGGACATCTCGCCCAAGCTGCCGTAATATTCGGCACTGCTTTTACTGGCCATGGTTCCTCCCTTAATGGCTGTATTTTGTAATTAAAATCTTTTACGGATCAGATAATTCCCAGTTCCCGGCCTATGTTCCTGAATTTATCCAGGGCAAAATCGAGCTGGTCCATGGTGTGGGTGGCCATGAAAGAACAGCGGATCAGGCATGAATTTGGCGGCACCGCGGGCGGGATGACGGGATTGATGAAAACACCCTCGTCCCCCAGGCGCTTCCACATCCCGAAGGCGGTGTCCATATCCCCCACGTGCAAAGGAATGACAGGCGTGCAGGATGTGCCGGTGTCATAGCCCATGGACTTGAATTCCGAAAGCATGTAATTGGTGTTATCCCAAAGTTTTTCGATCCGTTCCGGTTCCTCCTCGATGATCTTGAGGGCTTCCAAAACGCTGGCGGTCGAGGCTGGCGGCAATGAAGCGGAAAAGATGAGGGCCCGGGATTTGTGCTTCAGAAAATGGATCACCTCTTCGCTGGCAGCGATAAATCCCCCCACGGAAGCCAGGGATTTGCTGAAGGTTCCCATGATGACATCCGATTCTTCGACCAGGTCGAAGTGCTGGGCCGCGCCCGCTCCGGTCTTGCCCAAAACGCCGAGGGAGTGCGCTTCATCCACCATCAGGCTGGCCCCGTGCTTTTTGGCCAGCGCGGTGATATTGGGAAGATCCGCGATATCGCCTTCCATGGAGAATATGCCATCCACGATTATCAGGCTGTTTTTCCCCTCGATCCTGGCCAGGGTCTGTTCCAGAGACCTCATGTCGTTATGGTTGAAACGCAGCATTGTTCCCGGTGAAAGGAAACATCCGTCAATGATGGAGGCGTGGTCAAATTTATCCGTGATCATATACTCATTTTTCGCCACCAGGGCGGAAATGCAGCCAACATTTGCCTGGTAACCAGTCGGATAGGCCAGGGAGGCCTCCTTACCCACAAATTTCGCCAGTTCCGCCTCCAGTTCGATATGGATGTCCAGGGTACCGTTCAAAAATCTGGAACCGGCGCATCCGCTTCCATATTTCCTGAGCGCTTTGACTGCCGCCTCTATCACCCGCGGATGATTGGTGAGCCCCAGATAGCTGTTGGAGCCCATCATCAGCATCTTTTTGCCATCGCAGATCACTTCGGTATCCTGTTCGGAACTGATCACCCTGAAATAGGGATAGTGGCCCCGGGCAATGGCCTGGCGGGCATCCTGGTAGGAATAACACTTATCCATCAAACTCATATATACCTCTGTATTATAACAATCGAAATTGTTTCAGATTTAGATACAACGCCTTCACCAGGCTGTAGACCATGTAAACGAGCGGAACCGATATCAGCATCCAGATCACACCCCCGAAATATGCACCGGCAATTACGGTCAGCAGCACCACCAGTGGATGCATGCGGATCACGTTTCCCACGACCGTGGGATAAACCACATAGTTGTCCAGGGCTTGCACCAAAAACATGGCCAGGCCCATCCAGAGGATCATTATCGGCGGATTGCCTGTGGTCAGTATAGCCAGCGCCGCGATTGTTCCACCCATCCAGGGCCCCACATAGGGAATGATGTTCGTGATCCCGGCGATTATCCCGATCAGAATGGCATAGGGCACGCCAACTATGGAGAGGGCGATGGTTGACATGATACCCACCGATAGCATTTCCAGGAATATGGCGCGGAGGTAGTTACCAACGTTCTCATCCACTTTCCGCAGCAGGATCAGGGCTAGTTCAAAGTATTTGTTGGGCACCAGGCTCATCAAAGCCCGGCGCATCTTCCTGCTATCCTTGAGCAGAAAGAAGCTGAATATCGGGATCGTAAATACCACGGCGATCGTGCTTACTATCGCCTGGAAATTTTTTACAAGCACGCTGGGGATCTCACCCAATCTGGTGATCCCTGTCTCGATCAGCTGGGTGAATTGGGTCTGGAGATTCATCTGGGGGATCCTGACATCTATGAAACGCAGGTATCCCTGGATTGTATTGATGAACGGCAGCCCCAATATGGTCTCGTTCAACGGCTTGTCTGTTTTTTCCAAAAGTGCGATCAATTGGTTGCCCTGTTCAATGAAACGTGGAATGTAGGTCGCGCTTAACCACACGATCAGGCCTGCAATGACGATGTAGACCAGGATCACGGACAGCCAGCGGGGGATCTTTTTGAACTCCAGCCAGGTGACCAAGGGATCCAGGATGTATGAAAACACGATGGACAGGAGCAGATACGCGAGGACAGGGCTGTAAAACAGCAGGCAGAATATGATCACGACTGCGATCAATAAAAAGAAGAATATCCTGGTCCAGTTCATCGTCTACCGCTTTTCTTTCACCGTATCGATAATAAAGTTCCCAAGTTCCTGGCAGCAGGCTTTAAGAAGTTTGACACCAAGAGATGGTTTTTTCTGTACCAGATCCCAAAAATCACTTTCCTGAAGTGCCAGCAATCTTACATTCGTCAGCGCCCTGGCCGAACTCAGGCGGCGACCCTTACCAAAAATATCTATCAAGCCAATGAACTGGTTTTCCTTGAGGATCCTGGATTTATCGCCGAAGAACAATCCATCCAATTGCACCTCGCCCTGGGCGATAAAATAGATGACTTCCTGGGGGAATTCCTCTTCAAATATAATCTCTCCGGCCTTGAACTCCCTTTTGTGCAAATAATCGTAGACCAACTTGAGATCGTGGTCATTCAGGTTCTCGAATAAGGAGATGCCACGCAGATCGGAATACAGAGCGGCTTTAATGAAGCGTTCTTTAAGCCAGGTAAGAAAGTTTCTGGTCACTTTAACCTCCTCATGAACTTATTAGGGGAACAAAAGTACATCCGCCGTGTTCGGTGACGACGAATTCATCTTTTTCCCGCACCACGCGGTTAAGGATCTGGAAGTAACTACTTCCGACGGGCACGACCATTATGCCGCCATCGGCAAGCTGCTCTTTGAGGGGGTCCGGTATCCCAGACGCGGCGGCACTGACGATGATCTTGCTGAATTCTCTCCTGGGAGGGTAAGCTTTTTGCCAGCCCTGGGTACCGTCACCTATGCGGAAATGGATGTTTTTGTAACCCTGCTCCCCCAGCACATTCTGCGCTCTGAGGGAAAGCGGTTCAAGACG
>CAYRVG010000099.1:0-36428 GCA_964427765.1 uncultured Candidatus Cloacimonadota bacterium | reverse complement strand
CCCACGGATATCCAGGTCACAACCACGGTCGCGATGGCCGCGCCCATCATTCCGATCATTTGGACGAGTACCAGGTTCAAGACAAGATTCAGCAGCAGTATGAAGATCGAATTGAGCATTATATACTTGGTCTTCTGCAAAGCCATGAAAATAATTCCGTAGGTGGCAACCCGCAGGGGCAGGATCAGCAGGTAAACCTTGAAATAGGGCACTGATGCCGCGTATGTATCTGTGTATAGGAGAGTTATAATTGGCCGGGCAAATATGAAAAAGAGCATGGCCAGCGGAAAAATGATAAGCGTGTTCTTGCGCACAGCGGCACGATAGATATCTGTCAGACGGTCCGGATCACCACTGATGCTGGGCAAAAGGATCGCGTTGACCGAATTGGTGAGGATCGAAATAAAGGGAAGCTCCACTGCGCCGATCGAAAAAACGGCGTATTGGGCCGGGGTGAAAAAACCTGAGACCACAAATTTGTCCAACTGGATGGAAAGCATGCCAATTATCGAGGCCAGTCCGAGAGGCAGTGAATACTGGAATATCTCGCGGTAAAATTCGGGATCGAATGTCACCCTGGTTCTGTATCTGCTCAAATTGAACTGGGCAAATCCCCATTGCAAAAAGGCAGAAACCATCACTCCCAGTACTATGTAATACAGATTCCTGGTCAGGAGCGCGATCCCCAGGATAAAAACAAAATCGGCAGCCACACTGAAAAGGGTGAAGGTTATGGTTTTGGAGGGTTGTTTCATGCCCAGGGTGATCGATGAATATATCTGCGTGATGAACATAAACAGCGGATAGACCGCGTAAATTATGAGCAGCAGATCCAACTGGGGATTGTTGAAGATCCTGGTAATAAACCCCCTGAGCAAAAGGATCGCGATGCCAAAGAGGAAAGCCAGCAGCGTTACCAGATTGACCGTTCTGGAAATGAATTCGTTTTTGGATTCCCGGTGCCTCAATTTGGGCAGGAAAAACAATGCGCTTTGGGGGATCCCCAGCAGCATCAAGGTTGCAAATGTTGTGTAAATGAGGAAAAGCTGCCGGTAGGAACCCAATTCCGCGGGGATCAATATCCTGGCCAGAACTATGCCGATGAGGGATTTGAACCCAAAGCGGATGAATTCTGCCGAAGTGAGCATCCCGGCCTGTTTGCTGCGGTCCTGGGTCACTAATTCAACTCCGGCAGGGTGACAGGCATCACATATTTGAAACTATCACGGTCTCTGTAGATACTGGCAAGATACCATCCTGCCGGGATCTGTGAACCGTCTGCTAAAACACCGTTCCAATGATCCGCATTGATGCCTTTGAGATAAAACGCTTTCCTGCGGTACAGCATTTTGTCCTGCAAACTCCTCAATTCCCAGATCCAATTGCCTTCCGCCGGGAGCCGCAATTCAAGATCGTAATGCCTCCAGCCAGATGTGGCATTCAGATCGGCCGCATACTTTATCCCATCCTCTTGATCATATTCCCTGAAGTTCATTCTGGCGATAAGTTTTTCAGAGAAAGAAAAATTTGCCAGATGGGTTAGCGCGTCGTCCTTTATCAGGCCATCATAACTGAACAGGGATATCCCGGCAAACCCTTCTTCCCGCACGGTTTTGATCTTCTCAGCCACATCCATGATGTTGTAATGCGATTCATCGTCTCTGCTGATCAGCGATTCACCGTTTTCGTTCCATGCCCTGATCCCCACGATTATTTTCTGGCACAGCTGATCTTTTGTCAGCTCCGATATTATTCTGTCAAAATCCCCATCATCAGATTCATAGGCCATGGGGTAGGCGTAGTCGATAATGCCCTGCTGAAGCCAGTTTAACCAATCCTGGGCATAGTGTTTCCCCGCCTTGTCCGGATCGGCGATCACAGCCGCGCTGAAAACAAGGCCGGGGGAAAGGGAATCGACAAGTTCCCTGGTTTTTTCCACGAAAGAAGTAACCTGCTCCATCCGCCATTGATTCCAGGAAATGCGGCGGCCGGTTCTTGATCTATTATACGCGGCGACCGAAATGGGATGATATCCCCAGCGGGAACCGGGATAACGGACATAATCCAGGTGTAGGCCGTCCAGGAGGGGATAGCCGGTGAGAAGATCCCCGATCACGTTTAGCAGGTGATCATGCACTTCGGGCAAGCCGGGATCAATGAAACAGCCGGGTTTGGTGCCTGGCTGCTGTTGCAGATTGTCCTCGCCGTAGGTGATCCAGTCCGGATGGTTCCTATGGATGTAGTTTTGCGAGATCAGCAGCGAATCCACGGGGGTGGCATTGAAAGTTACAAACCACGCGTGGACACGGAGGTTGTTCTTATGCCCTTCACGCAGGGCATATTCCAGAGGGTCAAAATCGCTTCCCCTGAGAATGTGGCTGCGGGGCTCCGGGTTGGGGAATTCATCCGGTAACCGGTTCGTTTTATACAGGGCGTCGGAACGGTAACGGACTTCGATGAGAATATCCGTTTGCCTGCTTTCAACAGCTGCAGTGATGAGAGAATCGAGCCCGCCCTTGGTGTCTGTGCTCCAGGGCAAGGCCCAAAGGGCACGGATCTCTGCTTCCAACGGAATGATAAAGCACAGTATGGCTATGATGGCAGCCAGAATAGATAGATCAATCCTGCGCATTTTTCCCGGCTTTGGGTTTTACCTGTTGGACCTGCACCTCCGCGGAGCCATCCTTCATATGGATCTGCAGCTCTTCCTGAGGGGAGATATCCTGGATGGAGGAAATGATGGTTTCATCCCGCATCACCATACTGTAACCCTGTTTCAGGATAGTATAGGGAGAGAGGTTGTTAATCTGCAACTGCAATCTCCAGACGTGATTGGAGATATCCTTGAATCTTGCCACGGCGCCGGATGTGAGCTCCACGCGCAGTTCCTTAAGGTGCTGTTTTCTGGTTTGGATATTCTGATAAAGGAGGTTTTGCATGCTGTTCAAGGCGATCGTGTGCCTTAGTTCGGATTGGTGCAGGGCGGATTGCAGCCTGGAACTGAAACGGTACAGATCCATCGATGCCATATCCAGCCTGAGTTGCAAATTTTGCCAGAGTTTTTCGGGATGGTATTGTGACAGATTGTACTGCAGTTCGCTGATCCTCTTCCGTGTCCGGTCTGCCCTGCTGGCAAGGTTGAGCTGCATACCTCGGGATAAGGATGCGAGATAGGCAAGCAGGTCCTTTTTATCCGGAACAACGAGTTCCGCCGCCGCTGAAGGCGTTGGAGCGCGCAGATCCGCCACGAAATCCGAGATGGTGAAATCGATCTCGTGCCCCACGGCTGATATGACGGGGATCTTTGAGGCAAAGATCTCGCGAGCCAGGGATTCGTCGTTAAAGCAAAAAAGATCTTCCTGGGAACCCCCGCCACGGGTGAGAATGACCACCTCCACCTCAGCCGTATGGTTGAAATATCTGATGCCGGCGATCATCTGAGCCGGAGCTTCCCTTCCCTGGACCTGGGCCGGATAAACCAGGGCCTTCACGGGGAAGCGGCGGGTGAGCACATTCTTGATGTCCTGCAAAGCCGCGCCGGTGGGGGATGTGACGATCCCGATCCGCTGTGGATAACGGGGCAGGTCCTTTTTGTGCTCTGCCGCAAAAAGTCCCTCTTCCTGAAGTTTTTTCTTAAGAAGCTCAAACTGCCTGGCCAGATCCCCCTTCCCTGCCAGACTCATGGATTGGACGTTCAGGTTGTAGCTGCCGCCTTTTTCATAGACGGTCAGTTTGCCAAAGCAGACCACTTCCATGCCCTCTTCCGGCCGGAAATCCAGGTGCAGGTTGGCATGGCGGAAAAAGGTACAGCGCAGCGTGGCGTTGGCGTCCTTGAGATTGAAATAGATATGCCCGGAGCTATGATGCGTGTAATTGCTGATCTCGCCACGCACATACAGGGGTTCTATCTGTGTTTCGATGACCTGTTTCAGATGCTGCGTTATCTCAAAAACGCTGAATATTATTAGATCGTCCATAATTCTATTTCAGTTTCAACTCCATAAATCAGATCCAAGGCAATTTGCGGGAACTCAATGCAACAGGACCATCTTACGTGCGCAGGATGTACCGTTATGTTCCAATCGCAGGATATAAACCCCGCTGGCAGCCCTTTTTCCCTTGTCATCCCTGGCATCCCAGGAAATCTGGTGTTTGCCATCCGGCAGGATACCATCCGCCAGCGTGGCCACTTTTTGTCCCCGTATGTTGAAAACCGCAAGCCGCGTTCTGCCTTTGCCGGGAACTTCAAAAGAGATATTGGCTTTATCTGAGAAAGGATTCGGATAGACATTCCTGATCAATTGGGCCGGAGGCACAGAACCCTTTCTTTGGGATGACACATTGTAGGTTTGTTCAGTGAAGCTGACGATCACGGATTTGGGGTTTTCGTCTGTCCTGACCTGCATCCAATAGTAGTTGTTAGGGCTGGGCACCGGGTTCAGCAGATCAAGTTCCGTCCAGGGCGTCCATTCGATCAGGCCTACGTTGTCAAACAGGGCCATCACATCCCCGCCCAGGGTGTTGGAGCAGGTGAGGCGGATGTCATAATACCAGGCGTTTGCGGGAATGGTCAGTTCTTTGGAAAACCATGTCCAGTCCGTGGTTCCGTCGATATCGTCAGTAATGTTTTCAGTCCCCAAAAGATATCCCGTGCGGGAATAGTAATAGCGGATGATGATGTTGGCGTCGGTCGTGTTGGTTGTCTTGATCCAGCCGTGCAGAGTGTACTTTTTGGTGTTGTCGTACATTTTGCAGCGTTCGCTGATAGTCGCAGTGTTGGTCTGTCCGTAGGAGGGGGAGATCATGGCGCTGCGCAGGCCGTCAAAGGCATCCAGATAGGAAAATTCGCTGACGTCCCAAAGCGTGCAGCCCTCATCCTCGAAATTGCCGTACCAGATGGTTTCCGCTCCCAAGCGGTATTCGGCGTCCGAGACGGGCTCGATGGAATTGATCTCGCTGATGCTGCCATAGCGCGGGAGCTTGAAAGGCCCGGTTGTGTATCCCTCTCCCGGAACAGGCACCAGTTCTTTCTGGAAGGAGTAGTTGTGGTTCGAAATGGTCGCATCCATGTCATCCAAAAGGATCTTTGCCGAGACGTCGTTGTAATCAACCCGCAGCTTGGTATCCATCTCAGTGCTCTTCATGGCCAGGTAATCCAGGATGTATTTGCCGAGTTGGCCGGTGGCGGGTACGGGTATATAATCATCGATGTAGGCCGGCCTGACGAGGAAATTCGAGAAGCCGGAATGATCCGCGTCCGCGTATAGGATCATTGTGGTCATGGTTTCCGGATAGTTGAGGTCGAAGATATAATTGCCCAGCGAATGGGCGATCACCTTGCCATCATAGACCTCAAAGCCCTGGATAATGTGGGGATGGTGGACGATCACCAGGTCCGCCCCGGAATCCACGGCCCAGTGCCGGATGGCGATATCCCACATGTGCGGAACGTCGGTCTTTGGGCTGTAATCCTCATCCTCATCGTCACCCAGAAAGGGATTGGACTTGCCGTAATCCGCTCCGGGAGCCAGGGAGTATTCGCTGCCCGCGTGCATCTCCACGATCCTGAGGTCGGCAACGTCCTCCACGGCGTCCAACTGTTGCATGATGTAATAGGGCGTCATGTAGGCAAAGCCGGATTTATTGTAGCCTGCATGCAGATATGGCTGGTTGTTGTTGTATTGCCCCGTGCGGTCGCTACTGGCCAGGAAGGCGATGTTCAGCCCGTTGCGGTTGATAAAGGCGGGGGTGTAGGCCTCATAACTGTTGGCGCCGGCCCCGCTGTAAATTATGTTGTTGTCTTCAAGGATGCCCCGCATCTGGGTCAAACCTTCCAGGCCGTAATCGAGCGTGTGGTTGTTGGCGACGCTTACCTTGTCTATCCCGGCGTAGACGAGTCCGCTGACGTTATCCGGATCCCCGCGGTAGACCACGCTCTTGGTGGGATGCGGAGTGCCCTGGTCCGTGAGGACGACCTCGAGGTTTGCGACTGTGATATCGGCCGCGTTGCCCAAAAGGTCGAGCGTGGGCTCGAATATGGCGTTCACGCCGAGGGTGGGGATGATCCCTCCGGCGTATTCATAACGCCTGGCAAGCATGATGTCGCCCACAAAGTTCATCCGCAGGGGCAGGGTGTCCGTGCCCTGGTCAACATTTACCAGGCATGAGCCCAAACCCCATCTACCCGTGTCGTCGGTCACCTTGAGCGTCGCCCGGTAGGGGTGGTCATCCGTGACGGTGTAAACGTGGTAGGGATACGCCTCCGTGCTCGTCAGGCTATCCCCGAAATCCCATTCATAGGTGAAGGTCGCGCTGTCCGGATCGGTGATGTCCGAAAAGAACTGAACCCCCACATCCCTGGATCCGTCTTTCTGAGGACCTTGATACGTAATCTGGTGGGAGACCGAGACAGAGGGCGGCTCGCCCGCATCGTCGGATATGTCCAGGATCGTATCCACCAGGAAATTCCGGTTGCTTACGCCGTCCAGGTCGTTCACATAAATGAGTGAGGTTATCACGGGCAGATAGTCGAAAAAGGAATACCAGTCGTCGGCTATGGGAAACTGATAACTGTACCACGAACCGTCCGGATTCGCGCCCTGGTAGACGGGCACCCATTCCTCCAGATCCAGGATCAGGGTCCCGGAAAGCGAGTAGAAGAGGACGTTCGTTCCGTCCGAAAAGCCGATCCCCTGTACCTTGGCGCCGTCCGTGGTCTTCGCCGCCGCCTGGAACACCGCCCCGGAATCCACCGCGACGGGCGATATCATCTGCTGCTTCCAGGTGTTGCCATAAAGCAGCAGGGCGTAGGCGCTGTTCTCATGGGTGTCCGAGGTCGTGAGCTGCCAGGCGTTAGGATCAATGTCCTCATCCTGCCAGGAAATGAGGTTGACGTTTCCGCTTTCAAAATCTTCAATGGTGGTGAAGCGGCCCTCCCCCCCCTGCGCGAAACACGCGCAGGCCAGGGAAAGGAACACGGCCAGGCATAAAAATCCCAGATATCCGCCCCGGGCGGGCTTTTTTCCCTTATCCATGGCGATACCTCTCTTTTTTTGGGCTTATTTAAACACGGATGGCCGGCGCTTCGGGGCTCTGCCTGGTCTACCGGCCTCTTTATTCGCTGTTTGTTCCTATTCAGCCGCTTTCAGACCTGCTTCCAGGGCGCGCAGGTTCGCTTCCACGATCTTCTCTCCCTTGCGGCTGAAGATGCTTTTTATGGCTTCGGCGATCTCTTCCTGAGTGAAGCCAAGTTGTTTGATCGCCGCCCCCAGCATCACTATGTTCATGCCGCGACCGGCTTTCACTTCCTTGGCAAGGGAATCCGCGTCGATCAACACGTGATGGGGCTGTTTAGTGATCTCGGCATATAACCCTTCCTCATCGGGATAGACGGGTATGTTTTTGAAAGGGGTTTTATTGGCGATTATCCAGCCCTCATCAGCCAGATAGGGAAGGTAGCGCAGGGCCTCCATCGGTTCAACGGAGAGGATCATGTCCGCCTGCCCCAACGGGATTAGGTCGCTCCAGATGGGCTTGTCCGATAAACGGAGATGGGATTGCACGTCCCCTCCGCGCTGGCTCATGCCGTGAACTTCTGCCTGCTTCAGGTTCCAGCCGCGCTTGATGGCGGCGGTCCCGATGATCGCGGCGATGGTCAGGATCCCCTGGCCGCCGACTCCGGCGAGTATGATGTCCTTTTTCATGAGCGCGCCTCCTTTTGTTTGTTGAACTTTTTCTTCAGGGTTTGCACGCATTCGCGGCGGGGGATCACCACCGAAACACCTTTGTAGGCGAGCTCTTCCTTGTATGTCCTCACCATCTCGTCCCAATTGACCTGCAATGGTTTGAAAGTGCGGATGTGCTCTTTGGGAACGCCCAGGCCGACGCAGATATCCTCGAGCTTTCCAAAGCCGGTGTAATTCTGCCCGCCCGTCATGGCTGTGGTGGAATTGTCCAGGATCACGATCATGACGTTGGAGTTTTCTATTACGCAATCCAGCAATCCCGTGATGCCCGAATGGGAGAAGGTGGAATCACCGATGACCGCGACTGAGGGGTACAAACCTGCGTCAGCCGCGCCTTTGGCCATGGTGATGCTGGCGCCCATGTCCACGCAGGTATTGATCGCGTGGTAGGGCGGTAGAAAGCCCAGGGTGTAACAGCCGATGTCGCTGAAAACATGCCCCTTGCCATATTCCTTGAGGGCTTCGTTCAGGGCTTTGAAGCTGTCCGCGTGGGGGCATCCGACGCAAAGCGCCGGCGGACGCGGTTTGATCAATTCCGGGATGTCCTTGCCGCTGCTGTCCGGGAGTCCCAGGGCTCGGGCTACCTTGTTGGGATTTAATTCCCCGTCCCGGTCCAGAGTACCGTCCAGCCTGCCCTTGATGGGTTTCGTCCCGCTCCAGGCAACGCCTTTCAGCAATTCTTCCACCACGGGCATCCCTTCCTCGAGGACAAGGATGCTGTCGCATATGCCGTACATTTTATGTAATTCCTCATAAGGCAGAGGATACTGGCAGATCTTGATCACGGGATGTGGGATGGGTTTATCCTGATACGCTTCCCGCAGATAGTTGTAGGCAAGTCCGGTTGCGACGATGCCCACGGAGGTGTCCGCGGCGTCCAGATCGAACTTGTTAAAAGCTGAATCAAGCGATTCGCGGACGAAGTCATCCTGCCGCTCGATGTGGTGTTTGTATTTCCTGCGCGCAAAGGCGGGCAGAAGCATGAACTGGTTTGGATCCTCCGGCTTCTTCATTTCATTCTGGGAGAGGGTTTCACGCCGCGTAACGCCGGAGCGGGAATGAGAAAGCCTGGTCGTCAGGCGGATCAGCACCGGCACGTGGTATTTCTCGGAAAGTTGGAATCCGTGGAAGGCCATGTCGTAACATTCCTGCTGGTTTGATGGCTCCAAAATCGGGATCATGGAGAATTTCCCGTAGAAGCGGGAATCCTGTTCATTTTGGGAGGAGTGCATGCTGGGGTCGTCCGCCACGGCCACGATCAACCCGCCGTTGGCTCCCGTCAGCGCTGAATTCATGAAGGGATCGGCGGCGACGTTCAGTCCGACGTGTTTCATCGTGACTACTGTGCGCTTGCCCGCATAACTCATTCCTATGGCAGTTTCCATCGCGGTCTTTTCATTGGAGGACCATTCTCTGTGTACGTTTCCTTCTTCCGCCTGTTTGCTGCGCTGGACATATTCGATGATCTCTGTCGAGGGCGTGCCCGGATATCCGTAAAATCCAGAAACACCGGCATCCAACGCGCCCTGGGCCAGTGCTTCATCACCCAATAGCATTAGTTTTTCCATTGAGGGCTCCTTAGTTTGATTTATTTAAGATAATTCACTGACGGATGCTTTTGGACCGATAAGCAACTCCTTGTATGAGCAATAATTTTATGTAAAAACATAACACGCTGATGCGTCAAAAAAGTCAAGGATAAAAATCCCATCCTGAAGATAGGCCTTGAATAAAGATGTGATTGCCACTTTTTGTTGGAACGGTTATCGGATTTCACCGCCCCTTCTTCTCATGGTGGAGCTACGGAGGGCCTTACAGGACCCAAAAGCCGCAAATGGCTGTTGGCCCCGAAGTGGTCTGCCCAATGTTACCCTAAAGTAATGGGAGAAAGGAAGTACGGGGATTTGGGGAGGATACCGGAGTGCTGGTTCAGCGCCCAGCGACGGGGACCATGTTTGCCATGGGCGCGAAGGTTTTTCTGTGGATCGCGCAGGGCTCGTGCTCGAGGATCGCCTTCAGATGGCGCGCGGTGCCGTAGCCCTTGTGGTCCGCAAAGCCGTAGAGGGGATAGACGGGGTCCATGCTCCTCATGATCCTGTCCCGGTGGACCTTGGCCAGGATCGAAGCCGCCGCGATACAGGCGTGGATGGAATCCCCCCGGACCACGGGGCGGCATTCGCAGCATACATCGGCGGGAATCTGCAAACCGTCGACCAGGCAGAGGTCGTTTTCTGAGGTGATGGCGCTGATCGCCTCGCGCATGCCCCAGAGAGTGGAACGCAGGATGTTATGCCTGTCGATGTAAGATGGGCCTACCTCCGCGATATGATACCTCGATGTCGAGATGATGATCTCAAAAAGTTCTTCCCGTCTGGCAGGGCTGAGTTTTTTGCTGTCATTTATGCCGGCTATCATCTGCCTGTAATCCAGGGCCACTGCCGCCACAACCACAGGCCCGGCGAGGGCTCCCCGGCCGGCTTCATCCACGCCGATCAGAAGTGAGGGCG
Source organism: uncultured Candidatus Cloacimonadota bacterium (assembly GCA_964427765.1). Lineage (GTDB taxonomy): Bacteria > Cloacimonadota > Cloacimonadia > Cloacimonadales > Cloacimonadaceae > Syntrophosphaera. Next base: position 26,176 of record CAYRVG010000099.1, on the reverse strand, counting down.
GTTTGTGATAGGTTCCGTCATTGCTGTACAGCAGATCCGATACCTTGGTTTTAAGGCAGGAGGAAGATTGACCTGTGGACCTCATCCGTCCCTCAGTTCTTTTGCACCAGGAAGAAAAGGCGGAAATGGCGGTTGTCGATCTCGCCGCCTTGTTTATTCAGCAGATTCGTGCGCATTTGGGGAGTGAAGATGGCTTTCGGCTTCAGATCCGAAGCATAAATTATTTCCAGTAGTTCAGAAGAGCGGTAAACACGCTGCACGTGCCTTTCCTCAGATTTCTCATAGCCCAGGGGATTCTGGCGGAAAAAGATGAACTGGGTGATCTGGCGGTAGGAAAGGATCTCAAAAGTTGATATCTGAATGAGGTAACCGTCCTTGACACGGGTGATGGAGTATCTGTCGTTGAAATTCTCGAGGCTGTTCAGGAGCGTCGAAATATCGAATATGAAGATGCCCCCGGGCCGCAGGGCGGCGCTTACGTTGTTTAAAAGGGTTTTTATGTCCGATTTCCGCGTCAGGTAGTTCACGCTGTCGAAAAGGCAGAAAATAAAGTCGTAATCCTTTTGGGGTAAAGGATCCGTGAGCGAACACAGGAAGAGATCCGGCTTGAATATCTTTTGATCAGCGACGTGGAGCATATAGGGTGAATTGTCGCAGGCATCTACTTCCAGGCCTTGGTAAACCATGATCTCGGCGGCGTTTGCCGTACCGCAGGCAATTTCCAGAACTTTTTTGAGGGGCTCTTTGGAGAAGCGCTTGCGCCAACTGAGCATGACCTGGACCCAATCCTCATAATTGACGTGGGACATGTAGTTGTCATAATACTTCGCGAACAAGGAATAGACAGGCTGGAAAGGGGGCTGCAGATCATTCGGAACGAATCTTCCGGATGCAGATTTGGCTTGGCAATCCCTGGCGGTTTGGGTTGCCTGCAATATCTTGTTCAGAACCGCGGTGAAATCACTTTGGCCATCCTCAAGCCCGAGATTGGAGAATTTTGAGTTCGCGTGGAAGTGGTTGATCACAAAATCGCGGGATCCGCGGAGGGCGGAAAGGAGATCCTTGTTGCGCGTGATCAGAATTTCGTCACCGGCAGATCTTTGGAAGGCCTGAAAATCCTTGTAGACAATTGCGTCTGGCGGGAGAGCTATGTTTGTTTTTTCGCTTTGAAGCGCCGCAAGAGGCTTGCCCGCCCTTCTGGCAAAATCCTCCAGCTCGCTGGAAGAAGAGGCTCCCGAACTGCTGATATCCGCCAGGCATAGATCACGGCTGGAAAAGAGCGTTATCACTTCCAGGCCTGAGGCATCTTGCCAGACCGAAAATGATGCCAGGCTGGCAAAACAAAGTTGTTTTACGCCGTATTCGTCCAAAAAGGCGCCAACATCGCCGATCGAATTGATTGGTTTTCCCGCAAAGCGCTTCGCGTGGAGTTTCTTATGTCCGGCAGGTTCAGGTGATCTTTTTGTGCCAAAGTAGGCATAGAAGTATTGGACGTCGTTCCCGTAGGGAAAGAACTTCCATACGTCCGCGAGTATCCGGTGTTCCGCCTTGTTCAGGGCTAAGACTGCGAGTTTGATCAAGAATGCTCTTGTTTTTTATCACTGCTGCCGGGTTTGGTGAGGGGAACGCCCTCCTGACACAGAGGGCAGGATTCCGGTTCCCAGACGGGGATCTCCATTTCGAGCAGGGATTGGAAGGGGCAGCCAAAATCCAGCTCACCCTTGCTGCGGTCCACGATCGCGGCGACAGCCTGTATTGCAATGTTCTCCGCCCGCAGGCAGGAGATCACTTCCTGCACGGAGCCGCCTGTGGTAATGATATCCTCGACCACCACGGCCTTTTCCACCCGGGAAAGGTCAAAGCCGCTGCGGATGGTCATTTGCCCATCTTTGCGCTGGGTGAAGATGAAGTTCTTTTCCAGAAGTTTGGCGACTTCGAAGGCGAGCACGATCCCGCCGTAAGCGGGTCCCGCCACCGTGTCAAAATCATAGGGTTCCAGCAGTTCAGCCAGAAGTTCGCAGACCCTTTCGGCCGCGAGCGGATTCTGGAAGAGCCTGATCTTTTCCACGTAGGTGTTGCTGTGTTTTCCGGAGGTGAGTAAAAAGTGCCCCTCCAGGATCGCTTCCTCGCCCAGGAGGATGTTCCTGATCTCAGAATTGCTTCGCTGCGTTTCCAGGATCTCCCGTGCCCTTGCTTCGTCGGCAGGCCCGACCTGTAATTCGATATAGAATTTGTCCGGCAAAATACCGGGGACCATGGAGAACACCAGTTCATTGGTCAGAAAAGCCTGGACGCCGTTTTCCTCAAGCAGGGCCTTGGCCAGGTCGGCCTCAAAATTGTCGTCGAATTTCTCGATCGTCACCAGATCTGGAACCATTTTATCCTCCTTTACATGCCGGTGGCAGAAGCAAGATCCACCATCACTATTATCGCTTCCATGATGATGGAATAGTCGTCGGCGGTATATTCAACCGTTCGCCCGTCCAGGCGTTTTGTGTGGGGCATCAGGTTTGCCTGGTCCGCCATTGAGGTTGAATTGAATTCTATCCTCAGCGTTACGGGAGCCTTGAAAGTATAAAGCGGAACATCAGCAACGTCCTTTTGCAGGGCATTTTCCACGGCCTCGTTCACCAGAGAATCGATCAAACCCAGAGCGTAGTTCTTGGCGGAAAACTTGGATATTGCCTTCTTGGTTGCCACATATTCCACCCAGGGCATGGTCTTCTGCAGTTCCTGCTTCAGGGTTTCATCTCCAGTTACCAGGGTGACTGGAACGTGGTGGAATCCAGCGTAGGCGGCGTTCACAAGGGCTTCGTTCATGGGTTTGTCGTTGATCCAGATGTTATGGATCCTGCTGTTGGAATAGGTGTGGTCCATGTTCCCCCTCAAAGCGCCCGTCCCGGCATGGTAGCCGAGCAGCCATACGAAATCGTATTCAGCGGAAAAATCCGGCATCATGTAGAAGGGGCGAGGGACTCCTGAAATAAGTGAGATGCGTTTATCCAGGGAGGTTATGCTGTAATCCAGATTGTCGCAGGCGGAATGGGAATCCGCGATGGTTATCTCGTCGAGCAGCGAAGCCCGGGAACTGATCAGGACTGCCCTGAGGACGTTCTCGACATGATGCGTGACGCATCTTCTCACGGCCGGGCGGTCGGTTTTTTCCTGTTCCCAGTTGAATGTTCCCGGCATTCCCTCCATATCAATGGATATGTATAGTTTCATCCTTCTATCCCTTTTTTTTCAATTCCATCGCCAATTTTGCCCCCAGCAGGGCATTGTTTTTCAAGAGGGCAAGATTGGCCTCTATAAAACCACCTTTTGCCTGGCGTGCCAGATAGTCAAGCAGAAAAGGAGTCAGCGCTTTTCCCTTGATGGAGTGCTGCCTTGCGGCTTCAATGGCAGCCTGGATTCCAGTTTCGACCACTTGCAGAGGAATACTGAATTTTTCGGGGATGGGATTGGCGATGAGGACGCCCCGCCCGTCAAGTTCAATGTGGTGCTTCCAGAAGGAGGCGAATCCGGCTGCGGAATCGATCTTGCCTATGGGGTGTTCACTTTCCTGGGTGTAGAATTGGGGGAAACTGTCCGTTTTCCAGCCCAGCACCGGTATGGCTAGCGTTTCCAGATATTCGAGGGTCGCCGGGATATCCAGGATGGCCTTGCACCCTGCGGAAACAACCGCAATGGGGATCTCCGCGAGGGCGCGGAGGTCGCTGGAAATATCGAAGGTGGATTCCCAATCTCTGTGCACGCCGCCGATCCCGCCTGTGGAAAAGATCTCTATGCCGCACATTCCGGCCAGTTTCAGCGTGGCGGAGACCGTGGTCCCTCCGCTGTCGGATCTCGCAAAGGCCAGCGCCAGGTCGCGCCTGGCCAATTTCAGGAAATTCTCCGGCTGGCGCAGACGCAATTCCAGTTCTCTCTTTATTTCTCCGTCCAGGCCGATATGGGCCGTTCCATCCAGAACGATCACTGTGGCAGGAATGACGTCCTCTTCTCGAATGATCTCTTCAAGTTCATTGAGGATGGAAAAGTTTTCCGGATGGGGAAGCCCGTGGGTGAGAACAGTTGATTCCAGGGCTACAACGGGCAGGCCCCTTTTCAGGGCGGAAGCAACATCCTCTGACATTTGCAGGATGGCTGGAAGATCACTCATAGCTTTTCTCCAGATATAAAAAGGGAATCAACCTGGAACCTCTATGAAAGGATAGGATTGATTCCCTGATAGATTAACAGGTATAGGATCAGATTTCCGCGATCTCCTCGCGGTTTGGTATTTGCTGGACCTCAACTTTGATAACCCCGGCCCTGACCATGCCTATCTCCTTGGCCGCGCCATAGGAAAGATCGATATCCCTGCCACGGCGGAAGGGACCACGATCATTTACCCGAACCACAACGTGTTTACCGGATTGGGGGTTGGTGACTTTGAGGAGGGTTTCGAAGGGAAGGGTTTTGTGGGCGCAGGTTAAGGCGTGTTTGTTATAGACCTCTCCGCTGGCGGTGCGGCGACCATGGAAATAACCTCCGTAATAAGAAGCCACCCAGATCTCCGCTGGCGGTGCCAAAAGACTATCAGGAGGAGGTTCCTGGGTATGCAGTGAATCGATCACCTCGGCCATATCGGCCTTGATGATGTCGTCACTACCTATATCGGACACGGTCTGTGCCAATATCGGGGCGATAAACATCGCCATGATGGCAAAGACAGTGGCCTGAATTTTCCTTATGTTATTTTTCATATGTTAATTCCATTAATTTCTAGTTATTTGCGAACGATTTGAGGATGGGGATATCTTGTCAAGCCATTTTTTCATAATTGTTTTGTATCTAATTGATATTCAATGGGTTATTCAAACAAATCCAGGGGTTTTTGCCTGTGGGTGCCAAGGCGGCGGGACTTGTTTTTCGAAGCTAACAGACCTGTATTTTAACGCGGTGGATTTCATTCTTGGGGAAAAATAAATGATTTGACAGAATCGACCTTTTGGCAGCATTATCATAGAAATTATAACTAACTGATGAATAAGGAGATTACCCATGCCAAGAATGACGGTTGATCCGTATTATTGCAAGGGATGTGGACTCTGCATTTCCGCTTGTCCGAAAAAGATCATACGTTTTTCGGAAGAGATCAATGACAAGGGTTACCACTACGCCGAGTGTTTCAAGCAGGAAGATTGCATTGCCTGCAAAATGTGTTATGTGACCTGCCCCGATGTGGCGATCACGGTTGAGAAGTGAGGTGAAAATGTCAAAAATATTAATGAAGGGAAACGAAGCAGTGGCTGAGGCCGCGATCCGTGCCGGTTGCCGCCTTTATTTCGCCTATCCGATCACACCGCAGAGTGAATTGATCGAATACATGGCCAAGATGATGCCCAAGGTCAAGGGCACCTTTCTTCAGGCAGAGAGTGAGGTCGCGGCCATAAACATGGTCTATGGAGCTTCCGGCTGTGGCAAGAGGGTGATGACCTCATCCTCCTCGCCGGGGATCTCCCTCAAACAGGAGGGAATATCCTACATCGCCGGAGCTGAACTTCCCGCAATCATAGTGAACGTCCAGCGCGGTGGGCCTGGCCTGGGGGATATCCAACCCGCCCAGGGAGATTATTTTCAGGCCACAAAAGGCGGTGGGCACGGGGATTACCGTCTCATCGTGTTGGCCCCGAGTTCTGTGCAGGAATTTGCCGACATGGCGGCCGACGCCTTCGACCTGGCGGATAAATACCGCAATCCCGTCATGATCCTCGCGGACGGAATGCTCGGACAGATGATGGAGCCCGTGGAATTCCGCCCCGCCAAGACCGACGAGGAGATCAAGTCGCTGGCTGAACAACACACTTCCTGGTGCATTTGCCCGAACGAGGACGGCGATGCCAAGCACCATCACGAGATCAATTCCCTGGAGATCGATCCCAACGAGCTGGAAAAACTTGTTATTCGCTTATATGATAAATACGCGGTGATCGAGAAAACAGAGAAACGTCACGACACCTACAACCTTTCTGACGATAACGAGATCCTCTGCGTGGCCTGGGGAACAGCCTCACGAGTTGTCAAATCGGCCATCGACGAACTCAAGGCCGAAGGCAAAAGCGTGGGCATGATCCGCCCCATCACCTGCTGGCCCTATCCCTATGAAGCCGTCGCGGAGGCGATCGGCCTCAAAGTGAAGCAGGTTTACGTGTTTGAATTGAATACCGGCCAGATGCTGGATGATGTCAAGATAGCGGTGAATGGAAAGGTTCCGGTTAAATTCTGGGGCAGAGTCGGCGGGATCGTGTTCACACCTGCCGAGATCAAAGAAAAACTTGAAGAGTGCTTTTAGAGGAGGAAAACCATGGAAGTGATAGCAAAAAGACCTGAAACCCTCACCGACTTACCTTTCACCTACTGTCCCGGATGCCTGCACGGAGTGGCGCACCGCCTCATCGCTGAAGCCATTGAAGAACAGGGACTTATCAATACAATGACCGGTGTTGCCCCCGTCGGCTGCTCCGTATTTGCCTATAAATTCTTCAATTTTGACATGGCCGAAGCGGCGCATGGACGCGCTCCCGCCGTGGCCACGGGAATGAAACGCGCCCGTCCGGACATGAAAGTATTCACCTACCAGGGCGATGGAGACCTCGCTGCGATCGGAACCGCGGAGATAATCCACGCCGCCAACCGGGGTGAACATATCAGCATCTTCTTCGTGAATAATGCCATCTACGGCATGACCGGCGGACAAATGGCGCCCACGACCCTGAAGGATATGAAGACCACGACCAGCCCCTATGGCAGGGATGTGGATGACATTGGTTATCCGATCCGCGTTTGCGAATTGCTGGATACCCTCGTGGCGCCTTATTATATCGAGCGCGTTTCGCTGCTCAGTCCGGCTGAGATCATCAAAGCAAAGAAAGCAGTCAGCAAAGCCATCCAATATAATAAGGAAGAACGCGGGTTCACCTTCATAGAGTTCATCAGCACCTGTCCCACGAACTGGGGTTTTGATCCGGACAAGGCGCGCGATTGGGCCAGGGATAACATGCTGCCATTCTTCAAGCCAGGTTGTTACCGCGACAAAGGCGCCGATACGGAGGTGAAATCATGAAAACTGAAATGATCTGTGCCGGATTCGGTGGCCAGGGAGTCCTGACCATCGGGAAATTCATTGCCCAATCCGGAATGAAAGAAGGGAAGCACGTTTCCTGGCTTCCTTCCTACGGACCCGAAATGCGCGGCGGAACCGCGAACGTTTCCGCGGTGGTCTCAGATGACCCGATAGCCTCGCCCATCGTCAGTTATCCGGATGTGCTCGTTGCCCTGAACCAGCCTTCGGTCGATAAGTTCGGCCCCAGCGTGCGCAAAGGCGGCGTGGTTATCATCAACACCAATATGTGCCCCCACGGCTGCAAGCGAGATGACGTCGAGATCGTGGCCGCCCCGATGGTCGATATTGCCAAGGAGATCGGGAACCTGATGGTGCTCAATATGCTCGCCATCGGGATCGTCATCGGAAAAACGGGGATAATCAAATACGAGACCATGGAAGCCGACCTCAATGATTTCCTGAAGGCCAAGAACCCCGACCTTCTGGAAAAGAACCTGGAGGCGATCAAACGCGGCATGGAGATCGGGAAATCCCAATCCTGAGATCTTTGCGGCCCTTATAAAAGCAAGGCGCGGTTGGTCCGCGCCTTTTTTTCTAGTGATATGCCGAGATTTTCTTCTTTGGGAAAAATCCCTTGTTTATCCGATAAAATGCAAAAACCCCGCTCTACTTGATGACCACCACTTTCTTGGTGTGGGAGCCGGATGGCGTGGCGAGATTGAGCAGATAAACACCGCTGGCGCATGTCCTGCCAGAATTGTCCCGGCCGTCCCAGATGACCTCCCGGCTATCTGCGAAGATTTCCCGGGCGTTTACAACCTGCCCCAGTACATTGACGATCCTGAGGACGCCCTTTTCCCGCAGTGAGACTTCGATCCTGGCAGAGCCATCCATTCTGAAGGGGTTGGGATAGATCCTGCCCAGTCCGTTCCCTTCGGAAGGATAGCCGATGTTTTCATCGATCAGGTCCGTGACCTGCAGGAAAACGATCACCGGACCATGGATATCGCTGGAATCATTGGTGACTAGCTCCAGCCAGTAAAACAGCGTCGTCTCGCCGGGGGTGGGCTCTTCATCGAGGAATGAGTAGTTGTGCGGCTCGCTGGAGTTCGTGGCAGGGATCAAGCCGGGATTGAGAACATCTGCGCCACCGGGATCCTGGACAGGGTTGCGGAGGACGTTGTAGCCCAGCATGCCGGTCTCAAAATTCGTTGTCCATTCGAGCAGGACCTGGTTCTCATCCGTGAGATTGGCGGAGAAACTCTCCAGATCCACGTAATCGTAACCGTGAATGCCGAGGAAATCCAATTCATAATCACAGATGACATCGACAAACTCAGCCGATTCGGGGAACCAATCATTCCAGCCTTCCAGGTAAACGGAATAGATGCCTGGATAGAAGGGATGGTTTCCATCGGCCCCAAACAGGTAGGGCGTGTAGGCCGGGGGATCGAAGGGCTGCCCATTGAGAAGGACCTCAGCCTGCAGATCCAGTGGTGAATCATTGGGCAAATCCGGAGCGTAGGTGATGGCGTCGAAGGCGTTCACGTGGATGGTGAACTCGGCCCACGCACAAAACACCAGAGTCGTGACCGCAAATGTCAGGATCGCTTTTTTCATTTTACTTCCTTATCCGGGTTTAATGTTCTGTAAACAAACCTTTGGACAATATTTATGATTCAGGTTTGGATAATTTCTGTCAAGCGGAATCTTGCCTTTTACCCAAAAATCGCTGTGCTCCTTTTCAGGAACCCGGCGCCCGGGATTGCAGATTGGTGAGGAGCGGCAAACTTCCCCGTTTGCCAAGCTCAGAATGAAGCTTTTAGCAAAGCCCCGTGAGGAGACGCCTGCTGTTTCTCTGGAACCCCATATCTCGGCAAAAATGATGGCCACACCGGGCTGGAAAGAAAAGACCGGACGTGTGATCCGGTCCTTGATTTGAATCTTGTTTGCTGGATATGGGTAGAGTGCTATCAATGGGATTTTATAACATTTTCCACCCTTATTAAGGTAATTCTGATTGATCTTCCAAGACTTCAGTATTTTCCGGTTCCACCTGTTCCCGCACGGCAGGGATTTCCAGCAGATTTGATTGGGGAGAGGCGGGCTCCCCCAATTTGATGTAGTTCTGGATCGTGAGGTCTGTGTCCTTTTTGGAAAGGGGTGGCTGGATCTTTTCGATACTAAGGGAATAGCTGACTATGAGTCCGGCGAACACGATGGACACCATGCTCATCAGCTTGATCAGGATGTTTATGCTGGGTCCCGCAGTATCCTTAAAGGGATCGCCCACGGTATCGCCCACGACCGTGGCCTTGTGCACCGATGAGGATTTTCCCCCGTGTTCCCCGGTTTCCACGTATTTCTTGGCATTGTCCCAGGCGCCGCCGGCGTTGTTCATCATGATGGCCAGGACGAATCCGGTCACCAGCGTTCCCACAAGGATACCCAAAACTCCAGGGACTCCAAAGACCAGTCCAACCACAATGGGTGTGAGAACTCCCACCAGGGCGGGTAGGAGCATCTGCTGCTGGGCGCCGATGGTGGCGATCTTGACACACGTGGAGTAGTCAGGTTTTCCAATCCCTTCAAGGATGCCGGGGATCTCCTTGAATTGCCTGCGGACTTCTTCGACCATCTTACCCGCGGCTTTGCCCACGGCTTTGATGGTAAGGGAGGAAAATACAAAAGCCACCATTCCCCCCAGGAATATCCCCAGCAGGAATTTGGGGTTCAACACGTGGATCTGGTAATAGTTGATAAAATCAGAGATGGTCGCCTGCTCCACAGTGATCTCATCGGTGAGTTCCTTGCTGTAGCGGATCACCAAGGTTGGCACGACGCCCGCTTTCTGGCCCAAAAGAAGCAAACCGGCCCTCACCTCTTCTATGTAAGCGGCAAGCAGGGCCATGGCAGTGAGGACAGCGGAACCGATGGCGAACCCTTTTCCCGTGGCCGCGGTGGTGTTGCCCACGCTATCCAGGGTGTCCGTCATCTCACGCACATAGGCCGGAAGCTCCGCCATCTGGGCATTGCCGCCGGCGTTGTCCGCGATCGGGCCAAAGGCATCCATGGCCAGCGTAACACCGAGGGTGGCAAGCATGCCCACAGCGCCGAAGCCGATCCCGTAGAGCCCCATTTCGATTGACTGGAAGCCGTGGCTGCAGATGAACGCGCTGATGATGCTCAAAACTATGGTAATTACGGGCGCGGCAGTGGAGCGCATCCCCACGGCGATCCCTTCCAGGATCACGGTGGCGGAGCCATAGATCCCTTGGGAGGCGATGTTGCGGGTTGCCTCGTAACTGTGCGAAGTATCCCTCTCCGTGAAATAGCCGATCAATATTCCGCAGGCCAGGCCGATCACGGTGGCAATGAACACGCCGAAATAGTAATCCACAGGAAGCAGGAACTTCGCTACGAAAAAAGCGGCCACCGCGATGAGGATGGAACTGCCGTAAACGCCCTTGTTCAGAGCAAACATGAGGTGCTTGGGCGTGGCGTTTTCCCTGGTGCTGACCAGATAGACCCCGAGAATGGAGAGCAGGGCCCCGATCCCCGCGAGGATCATGGGGGCAATGACAAAATTGATCGCCGGAACACTGGCAAAACCTCCCAAAGCGTTGGCAGCGCTCAGGCCCAGGGCAGCTGTGGCCAGAATGGATCCGGCATAGCTTTCATAAAGATCCGCGCCCATTCCCGCGACATCGCCAACGTTGTCGCCAACATTATCCGCGATGGTGGCAGGATTGCGCACATCATCCTCGGGAATATCCTCTTCGACCTTGCCCACAAGGTCCGCGCCGACATCCGAGGCCTTGGTGAATATCCCTCCGCCAAGGCGGGCAAAAAGCGCCTGGGTTGAAGCGCCGATAACCCTGCTGAGCATGATCACCGTGATGTCGTGCAAGCTAAAATCCAACTTTTTCAGGACAAAGAACCAGACGGAAATGTCTATCAGGGCAAGCCCGACAACCGTGAGACCCATCACGGCCCCGCCGCGGAAGGCAACTTTAAGACCCTTGTTAAGGCTTTCCGTGCAGGCTTGGGCGGTCCGGTTGGAAGCCAAGGTGGCCATGTTCATGCCGATGTATCCCGCCAGGGCGCTGAAAAACCCCCCGGTCAGGAAAGCGAAGGGCACCAGCCAGTGCAAAACCCCCAAGCCAAGCGCCATAAAGAGGAAGATAAAAAAAGCGCCCAGGAAAAAGAACGCAACGACTTTGTATTGTTGTTTGAGATAGGCGAAGGCGCCTTCGCGAACGTAGGTCGCGATCTCAATCATACGTGGATTGCCGGGATGGGATCTCTTAACCTGCCGGAAGAATATCGCTGCAAAAATCAGGGACATCACGGCTCCAAACGGGGCTATATACCAGATCGAGGGGATCATATTCATACCTCAGTCAATATCCTAGTAAGATGAAATTTTTAGGCTGACTTTCTTTTTGTCAGATATCCTAATTCTGTCAATAAATTTCTATATATCAATAAATGGATTGACAAAATCCGCTGCTGTATATTTAAGGATAGAACAATATAATTTGGAGACACGCAGGTAATGGAATACATCGACTACAAAAAGGAAGTCAATTCCATGATCTCCCAGATCACAGAGATCCGGAGGTTACTTTAATTTAGAGCAGAAGAATGAGCTCTTATCCCAGCTCGGGGCCGAGGTCAACACTCCAGGTTTCTGGGATGACCAGGCCCGGGCGAAAAAGATCACGAAGCAGCTCAGCCAGTTGAACGAGGAGATAGAGCATATAAAATCCCTGGAAAACCTGAGGGAGGAACTGCAGACCTATCTCATGCTGCTGGACGAAGAGCTCAATCCCGGCCTTTTTTCCGAGGCGGTCGCCAAGCTTGAGCAGCAGAAACAGTTCATTGGAAAATCCGAGATCGAATGTTACCTGAACGGCAAATATGACCATGAGAATGCCATCCTCATCATCCATGCCGGGGCTGGGGGCACGGAAGCCCAGGATTGGGCGGAAATGCTGCTCAGGATGTACACCCGCTGGGCGGAGCAGAACAATTACGCCTGGAATATCATCGATTCCACACCCGGCGAGGAGGCAGGGCTCAAGAGCGTCAGCATCGAGGTCAGCGGCAAGTTCGCCTTCGGCATGCTCAAAGCTGAGATCGGCGTGCACCGCCTGGTCCGCATCTCTCCTTTCAACGCGCAGGGCAAACGCCAGACCTCTTTCGCCTCGGTCTGGGTGTATCCCGAGTTTGACGAAAGCATCGAGGTGGAGATAGACACCAAGGATCTGAAGATCGATACCTACAGATCCAGCGGCGCGGGCGGGCAACATGTGAACACAACTGATTCCGCGGTCAGGATCACACACATGCCCACAGGAATTGTCGTCAGTTGCCAGAACGAGCGATCCCAGATCCAGAACCGCGAGAAAGCCATGGCCATCCTCAAATCCCGGCTCTACCAGCTCTATGAGGACCAACGCGAAGAGGAAAAGAAAAAGGCCGAATCCGGCAAGACGGACATCGGCTGGGGAAACCAGATCCGCTCCTACGTTTTCCAGCCCTATCAGATGGTGAAGGACCACCGCACGAATTATGAGGTGGGAACGGTCGACAGGGTCATGGACGGAGATCTGGACGGCTTCATCTACGCCTGGCTCAAGCACAAGGCCAAAGAAAGGATGCAATGAGAGCGGCCCAGGATTACAAGGAATTGATCCCCCGGCTGGATCCTGATAGATTGCCAGCGCATATCGGCATCATCATGGACGGCAACGGTCGCTGGGCGAGAAAAAGGCATCACCGCCGCCTGTACGGGCACAGGGCGGGGATCAAATCCATCCGGCAGGTGGTGGAACTCGCGGTGGAGCTGAAACTGGGCTATCTCACCTTCTACGCTTTTTCCACGGAAAACTGGAACCGCCCGGCAACCGAGGTCCACGGCCTTCTGAGGATGCTGAAGGAACAGCTCATCAAGCAGATCCCCGAACTTAACGAACAGAACATCTACGTGCGGTTCATCGGTAGCGAGGAAAACCTGGATCCGGATTATCTGGCAAAAATACGCGACGTGGCTGCTGTAACTCACAACAACACAGGCCTGATCGTGAACATTGCCTTCAATTATGGCGGGCGCCAAGAGATCATCGAGGGCATCAAAAAACTTTTTTTCCAAGCGCGAAGCGAACCGGGCATCGTGGAAGAACTCACTGCAGAGGCTTTTTCGGAATACCTTTATACCGCTGGCCAACCTGATCCGGACCTGATTATCCGCACCAGCGGCGAGAGCCGGCTCTCAAATTTCCTGCTCTGGCAATCGGCTTATTCCGAGCTCTATATCACCCAGACCCTGTGGCCGGATTTCAACAAGCTGGAAATGATGCGCGCGCTTCTGGATTTCCAGGGCAGGGAGCGCAGGTTCGGAGGCGTGAAGGTTAAATGAACCAGTTGCAGAAACGCGTGGCTGTTTCAGTGGTCTTCATTCCGGTGATCCTGGCCGCGATGTATATCGGGGGCACTGTTTTGACGGTCGTGTTTGCCCTTGTTTCCCTGCTCTGTTCCAGCGAATACATCCAGATGATGCGCGGCGCTTCCCTGAGGATCGGCTGGCACTGGCTGCCTGTTTCCCTGCTCGCCTATCTGGGCTGCGTTTTCCTTCCCGGCTGGGAGGTTCTAATCCTCTGGAGTTTGTTCTTCATCGCTATGCTCGGGGCTTTTTTCAGATGGGAAAGCCAAAGATCCATCCCGATAGCCGCACTGGCCCTTTTCGGAGCCGTTTACACGGGCATTCTGCCCGCTCTCCTGGTCCGTTTGGGGCTTGAGCATGCCTCCGCCAGAATTCTTTTCTGGCTGGTTATCCTGATCTGGTGCGCCGATACCGCGGCTTATTTTGTGGGAACCGCCTGGGGAAAGAAGCGGAACATATTCAGCATCAGTCCCAACAAGTCTTTGGAGGGGTTCATCACCGGAGCGGTTGCACCATTCATTATAGTGATTATATTATATTATACAGGGTTGGTTGATAATCTTGAGCTGCTATTGTTGAGCGCATTCGCGGCAGGGATAGTCGGCCAACTGGGCGATCTTGCCGAAAGCATGCTCAAACGCCATTGCAATGTCAAGGACAGTTCAAAGCTCATACCGGGGCATGGAGGTATCCTTGACCGCAGCGACAGCATCCTGATGGCAGGTTCGTTCCTATATTTTGCGCTCAGTATTTTAGAAAAAGTGAGGTAAAGACAATGATGAAAAAAATTCTTGGTTCGATCCTGCTCATGGGTTTGGCCACCCTGATGTTTGGCCAGGCCGCGGATCTGTTCTTCTCTGAATATATTGAGGGAACATCAAACAACAAGGCTCTAGAGATCTTCAATGGCACAGGCGACGCGGTGGACCTTTCCCAATACACCGTGAAACTTGCTTCCAACGGGAATACGTGGTCCACGACCAATATTCTGACCCCTTCCGGCACCCTGGCCAACGGAGATGTCTTCGTCATCGCCAACGCCGGCGCGGACGCACCTATCCAGAACGTCGCGGATGTCACCAGCACAGTGACCTACTACAACGGCAACGACTGCCTCGGCCTCTTCAACGGCACCACGCTGATAGACATCATTGGCGTCTACCAGCAGGATCCGGGCACCGGCTGGCCTGTCGCGGGAGTGGACAACGCCACCGGCGAGCACACCCTGATCCGCAAGCCGGAAGTCACCCAGGGCAACACAGATTTCCTGGACGGAGCGGGCACAAACCAGGATGATTCCGAATGGATCGTGCATCCGCAGAACTATTTCGACGACCTCGGCCAGCACACATTTGAACCTGGCGGAGGAAATAACGCGGCCACTCCGACATTTGATCCTCCAGGCGGGGTTTACACTTCGCCAATCAGCGTGGCGATCTCCTCGGATACTCCGGATGCTGATATTTACTATACCACAAACGGAAGCGATCCAACGGATGCCTCGATTCCATACGCCAGCCCGATCCCGATCGATTCCAACACAACTGTGAAAGCCAGGGCCTATGCCGATGGATTCGATCCCTCCTATATTGGCAGTGCCACCTACACTTTCCCCATGGCGGTTACCGATATCGCGGCCCTCAGGGCTTCACCGGATGACGGGACCACGGTTTATTACATTTCCAGCGAGGTGCTGTTGACCTTCCAGCAGGACTTCCGCCACCAGAAATACATTCAGGACAACACGGCGGCCATCCTCATTGACGATTACAACGGCATCATCACCACCCAGTATGAGATCGGCGACGGCATCACCGGCATCACCGGCACCCTTTCCCGCTATACCACCCAAATGCTGCAATTCACGCCGACCATGGATCCCGGCCCTCCCACCTCGACCGGAAACTCAATTCCCACCCCCGTGGTCACGATCGCGGATATTTTACAGAACCTCGAGTTTTACCAGTCCCGCCTCGTCAGGATCAACAACGTCCATTTCGAGAACGCGGCAGGCAATTATGAGACCGGACAGGATTACCCCCTGATCGATGCCACGGGTTCCATCATCTTCCGCACCCAGTTCTACGACGCGGATTACATCGGCACCCCCATGCATCAGGGAGAATTCGACCTCAGGGCGATCGTAAACCAGTACAACACGACCCCGCAGGTGATCGCCCGTATGCTGGCTGACTTCAACCCACCGGTGGCCAACGACGACGATACCGCCGTTCCCGCGAACTCCAGGTTGATCGGCAACTATCCGAACCCTTTCAATCCGGAAACGACCATCGAGTACTTCACGGAAAAAGCCGCCCCCGTGCGGATCACCATCTACAACCAGAAGGGACAGGTTGTGAGGAAACTGGAAGCCGAGGCCGAAGCCAAAGGTACCTACAGCATTGTTTGGGACGGTACGGACGACAGAGGTCAGAGCGTTGGCAGCGGCGTCTATTACTACCACATGCTTTCCGGCAAATACTCATCCACCCGCAAAATGGTGCTGATGAAGTAAACATCCGGATTTGCCAAACCATATAAACTGAAAATAGAGGTCTTGCGGGGGAAGGCTGAATGCCTTTTCCCGCGGGGCCATTTTTATGCTTCGGAAGCATCGTGCCCCTGGCGTGAATTCCTCACAAAGTGCCTCAATTGGATTTTGCGGGTCCTGGTTTGATCCCTGGTTCAGAATACCTCGATGAAGATAAACTTCTCCAGCCCTTTGCACCATTTCTACTGTTTTCTGGGGGTGCTGCTCTGGTCCACGATCGAGTTCTCCAGCAAGTTCCTCAGCCCTGATGTTTCGCCCTATTCCGTCACGGCCTGGCGTTTCCTGATCGGCGGGCTGGTGCTTCTGCCCTTCGCGCTGGGGCAGATCAAGGCCAGGAGGAGGGGGCTGAAACTCCGGGAGATCCTGCACATGGTCTTCCTCGGCATCTTGATCGTCTGCGTCAGCATGCTCCTCCTGCAGCTTTCCATCACCTACGGCAAAGCCTCGATCAGCGCCATACTGGTGAGCTCAAATCCCATGTTCGTCGTCATTTTCGCCTTTTTCATCATCCGGGAAAGGGTCACCCTCACCCAGATATTCGGCCTCTTTGCCGGTCTGGCGGGGATCGGGCTTTTGATCTTCGGAGAGGGGGATCTGGCGGCGGGAGGATATCCAAACCTTTCCCTGAGCATCGCCCTGGCCCTGGCGGCGGCGCTGGTCTTCGGGCTTTACGCCGTGCTCACGAAGCAAAGCGTGGCGCGCCACGGCAACATCATCACCAATTGTATCTCCTTCCTCGGCGGGGCGGGATTGCTCTTCATTTTCAACGCCGTGGCGGGAAAGCCGCTGCTCATTGAGTTGAACTGGCAAAACACGCTGGTCATGGCCCACCTCGGCATAATCGTGACAGGGATCGCGTATATTTTCTTTTTCGAAGGCGTAAGAAGACTCGGGGCGGGGACAGGCTCGCTCTATTTCTTCCTCAAGCCCGTGGCGGCCACCCTCCTCGCCGTCACCATCCTCGGGGAAAACATCTCCCCGGTTCAGGTCGTCGCCATCTCCGCGATAATAACAGGCCTGCTCGTTTCCAACCTCCTGCGCAGAAGGAATTCCGCCCGGGCGACCGGAAACTGATCCGCTTCCAAATTGAACAAAAAAGGGTATGGGATCTGCCAGTAAACGGCTGTGGAATGAAAAACCTCCGGCACTGGATACCGGAGGTATTTAATGACTTGATACGCCTATACTAAGGCCTTAGTTGCCAAGCAGTATTTTCCCCGTGCTTTGATGGTTTCCGGTGGTGAAGCGCAGGAGATAAACGCCCGGGGCCACCGGCTCGTTGTTGAGGTCACGGCCGTCCCAATCCACGTTGATCCATCCCTTGGCGGTTCCCTCAAATTTGCTGACGCACTCGCCCCGGATATTGAATATGCTCATCCGCCAATGCTGAGTATTTTCCTTTATCCCCAGGCGGATTGTCGCGGTGTCTTTGAATGGATTGGGATAAACGGAGGCGATGCCGGTTGCCGCGGGTATCTCCAGATCATCCTGGGATCCGACGTTCACGTTGTAATGGCCTGTGGCGATCTCGCTTGGCAACCAATCGTCCAAAAAAGCTTTGGCTCTGATCGTCATCACAGTCGTATCAGGGATATGGATGGGGGATGTATAGATGGTCGAATTTTCATTGGGAGTGGTGTTATTGATGGTATAGCGAATCGTGGCGCCGGCCGTGGCGCAATTCAGGAAAACATCCAGGGGGAATAAGTAGAGCCCCGGAGGCGGATAGAAAGTGGGAGTGGCGACCGTGCCGGTGATGTCATAGACCCCGGTCGCGATTTCGCTGGGCAAGAATAAATGCCTGTAGCCTCTTGCCTTAAGCGTTACGGTCGTATCCAGGGGGATCAGGATCTGCGTCTCGTAAACCGGGGAATCCTCGGTGGGATCCGTGCCATCCGTGGTGTAATGAATGGTAGCGCCATCAAAATCGCATTGTATCGTCACTTCCTGCGTTGTGTAATATAATCCTGGTTCCGGGTCGAACGTGGGGGTTGCCACCGCTGTGGACACTGTATATGCTCCAGTTGAAACGGGGCCTGGCATCCAACCTGTCTTGTAACCCCTGGCTTTGATCGTCATGCTGGTATCTTCGGGAATGCTGATGGGATCTTCGAATACGGCTGAGTTTTCTGTGGGGTCGCTGCCATCGGTGGTGTAGTGGATCGTGGCGCCGTCCGTGGCACAGCTTAACGTAACATTTAGGGGTTGCGGATAGGTTGCCGGGAACGGATCGAAGCCAATGGCGGCGACCGTGCCTGTGACCTCGTAGATCCCGGCTATGATGTCGCTGGGCGTGAAACCGTCCCGGTAGCCCCTTGCCTTGAGAGTCAATGTTGTGTCCAGAGGGATATGGATTGGCTCGGTGTAAGCCGGGGAATCCTCGGTGGGATCAGCGCCGTCTGTGGTGTAACGAATGGTGGCGTTCTCAAACGCGCATTGGATCTGTACATCCTGCTCTTCGTAATAATGCCCGGGCTCAGGGTCAAAAGTCGGGGTGGCGACGGTTCCGACTATTTGATAAGTTCCTGTTGCAATGGGTCCTGGAATCCAGTCTGGCTTGTATCCCTTGGCTTTGATGGTGATGCTGGTCTCATCCGGGATGTTTATGGGTTCCGTGTATACGGCTGAGGTTTGGTTGGGGTCGCTGCCATCTGTGGTGTAGTGGATCGTGGCGCCATCCGTGGCACAGGTTAAAGTGACATCCTGGGATTGCGGATAGGTCCCCGGTGGCGGATCGAATCCTGGAGGAGCCACAGTTCCCGTGATGACGTATGTCGCCGATGCGACCGGGCTTGGGGTCCAGCCTGTTCTGTAAGCCCTGGCCTTGATGGTCATGGTCGTATTCAAGGGGATATGTATGTGCTGCGTATAGATCGTGGATTCCTGGGTGGGATCGCTGCCGTCGGTGGTATAGTGGATCGTGGCGCCATCGGTGGCGCAGCTGATGAACACATTTTCGGCCTGTTGGTATGTCCCGGCTACGGGATCAAAGGTGGGTATGGCCACGGTCAGAGACGCGGGCGCGGTTATCTGAAAGAGATCATACGGCCAGCTTCCCACAATGCCGTTAACCTCAGATTCAAGGCTTTGCGCGGCATCCAGAACCACGTTTTCGCTGTGGTCCCAGACCTTGAAGGTGATATTCTCGCCGTTGGTCTCTGTATAGATCTGGATCAGGCAGCCGGCAACCCCCGAGAAAACCTCGATCGTCTCCTTGCCGCGAAGTTGCGGGGCACCGCCGACATCCACGTACGCTGCCAGGACATCCCCGTCGGAAGCCGGATCGCCATAAATACTCACCTCAGCCGCGACACTCATGCTGCCGCTGAGGACGACCGGATCCCCAAACGGGTCATCGGGCGGCAGGTCTTCATCCGGAAACACTATCTCCAGCTCCGCGAACATGACCCGGCCGCCGTCGGCCACGGGATGATAGGAAGGCGATATTGAGTTGGAGCCCCAGGTGTAATCGTCGTAAAACATAAGGCCCAGCTTTCCGACCTTGTTGGCGCCCTGCATCCCTGTATATATGATTTTGTCCGCGGGATAGGCCCACATCGGTTTGATCCCGTTAAACTCGGGGGTTTCCACATTGTTCAGGACTATCGGTTCGCTCCATGTGTCCCCGTTATTGGGAGATACGGAAATATGGATCTCGGGAGTGTTCGCGAAGGCGAAATAGTCACTGTCAGAGTAATAATTGTACAGCCGGGACCGTTGTGAATTCTGCCAGATGGCGGCCATCATCCCCTCAGAGTTGGCATTGGTGAGTTTGGTGTTGCTGTAATGGAACATCATCTCATCGTAGTGGGCGGTCTCGTCCCAATGCGGGAAAGGCCAGTCGTTCACCATGAGGGGGTAATATCCGCTGCCGGCATCGCCGCCGTACTCATCAACCTCGCCCCAGGGCGCCTCGGCGTCCCAAGGCATGAAACACTGGTTGAAGGTATCGCTGTAGGCTTTTTTCGGATGCACTTCCCGGATTTCGTAATCCAGGGTGACGGGATCATAGATGAATTCCTTCACGAACTGCAAGTCGGGATAGTATTCCCCATCGCTGTTTTGCAGGCCCCATAGCCCCAGAACGTGGATCCTGCCGATATTATCCACAGCCGCGTTGAAATGGGTGGAATTGTTCATCTTGAAATAAAGCTCGCCATCGCCATAGGGCACGCCGTAGAGATCGGTGAAGTAACCTGATGTCCCGCCAGGGCTGGCGGGAGGATTCCAGGCGCTGAGATTGCTGAAATCGCTCACCCAGGTCCAGACTCCCTCTCCGTAATTTGGGCAGACGAAGACATCCATGTCCGCCTCTGGGATGACAGTCGTGCCATCCATTTGGGTGGCAAAGTGGTATCCGGCATAATAGAGGTTGCCGGAGTTGTCCGCGGCGATCGCGAAGAAGGGGCGCCGCCATTCCATCATATCCTGATTCCAGTCGTCCATTTCGGGAATGCTGGTGTAACTCCAGGTTAAAGGGGTTCCATATTCGATATCGGTGCCATCAAAATCGGCGTAGGCAATTCGGGGATTCTCCGATGGCCCGTATGAGTAATTGTGTAGGGCGTTTCTGGCAACGATGTAGATCCTTCTCTTGCCGGCCACGGGCGAAGGGCCGATCTGGGCGGTCGGCCAGATGAATTCACTGTCTGGATCGTTTGGGGAGTTGTCTATGACCACCTCCGGAGCGTTGAACAAACCCGCGATCGATGCCAGGAAAGCGTCCGAAGTGTATTGAACCTCAAACAACGCGTCTGTGTCGGCATTGAGATGCCAGGCGTAAACAGGTTTCCCCGCAACGGGATCGACAGCGAGCGTCGGATATCCCTCATTATTCTGATACGTATTGATCTCGTTGTTGTTGATGATTAACCCAGATTGGTCGATATAACAGTAGAAAACCCTTCTTAAAGCCGTGGCGTGTCGTTTCCCGTGATAGGTCATGAAATATCCGCCACCGGCGGAATTGGGGATCACGCGCAGAGGGAATCCGTTGTAGCTGCCGATCATGTAATCATAGTAGTTCGTGATGACCGATGTGGGGCTTTGCGTGAAGGTGTATGACGGCGGAACCCGCTGCGGCGTTTGATATTCTCCCCTGGGGAGGCTTACTGGCTTGATCGGCTGGCCCGCGACCATGTTCCGGGCCGCCAGAACGTTTACGAATACGGCCAGGGCGATGAACGACAAAATCTTGTTTTTCATTATGCACCTACTTGATAAGCATTAGTTTGAGCAGTTTAGTGTAACCAGGGGCTTTCATTCTCAGATAATGGACGCCTGACGAGACGGGATCACCTCTGTCGTCGCGCCCATCCCAAACCAGCTTGTGCTTTCCGCGGCCAAGGACGCTTTCGCACAAACCGCGCACCTTTTGCCCCCTGGTATTGAATATCTCGATTATTACCGGCGAGTCATCCTCTGCCAGGTTGAAGCATATTGTTGTGATCGGATTGAAGGGATTGGGGTAGCAACCGTGCAGTATGGTGGTCTGGTCCCCGTTTCCAGGGGTTGGATCATCCTCCCTTTGCAGCCTGATCAGCTCTTGCCCGCAGCCGAGGGTCGCTCCGGGCTCGGATTCCAGGGTTGTTATTATGTGGATCACTGGCCCGTCCTCAGAATGAAGTGAAAAACGTACCACTTCGCCGGGAGTTTCCGAGTAGATCTGCATCAAAGTGCCAACATCACCCCGCCCGCGGATCATGGCCTGCTTTCCGCGCAGCTCATCCCCCACCCAGGCTTTCAGGACATCCCCGGGTGCCGCGAAATCGCAGAGAAGTTGCGCTGCCATGCTGTTTGGCAATATTATCACATCCTGTTCACCGCTCGCGACCTGTGGATGGATCCCGCAATCCGCCAGGGCGTTATCCTGGCTTTCCCGGACGTGGTATATCAGCGTTTGGGTCCCGTCCACCTTCAGCCAGTATCCCTGCCCCGGCTCCATGCTGGAGAGGGTTGAATAGGGATTGCCGGGTATGTGGATGCCATCGGTGCCTTTGGCCTGGATCAGCGAATCGTAGATACTTTGCAGCGCTGTGGCGATCGGAAGCTCCACGGCGGGGAGGTAAGCCGTGAGATTCCAGCCGTCATTCAAAGGCAGTGGGATGAAATATGTTATCTGGCTGCCTGCGACCTGCCATTGCGCGCCATCCGACATCAGCATGGAATAAGCTTTTCCATCTGTCAGGTCCGTCAATGTGTTGTAAGGATTTCCGGGTATGTATATTCCCTCGGTTCCCTTGATCTGCAGGACATATTGGGAAATGGGGTCGATGAGCGCCGCAACGCTGGGGTCAAACGGCGAAACGTTCAGGGAGATAAGGTTCCAGCCGCTGTCCAGTTGAATGCTCTGATTGGCCGTCCCAGGATGTGTCTGGGTATGAACATCGTCGATAAACAGGACGAACGCGTCGTCGGAAACGCATTGAATGCCGACAAATATGTTACCATTGTAACTGGAGAGGTCATAACAGTATTCTGTCCACGCAATTGGCACCTGAACGTAGCCCGGGCCGCTGATGATCGTGAAATCGTCAGGTTCGGTGCCCGTCGTCGAAACGCCGACATTAAATCTTTCCAGGCCATAAGTATCTGTATACGACCTTGCCCAGAAGCTGATGCTGTCCGGATCGGCCAACAGGGGCGTGATCAGCCAGTCGTTGTTCGGCTGCTCCGTACACACAAGGCAGGCCGCTTCCTTGATCCCGCCGTGCGGGACCGCGTTGGACACCGGAGGCGTTGTCGCCTCAGGCACGAAGATGATGAAGGCCTGGGGCTCATTGACGTTTGGCCAGGTCGAGGTGCCTATGCCATAGGTAATGCTCTGGTCTACATCAACAAGGGTCCAGGGTGGGAATTCTATGGCAAAATCATCATACGATTCGAAGCCATCCTCAATAAACAGGGTTCCAAATTGAAGCTGGAAATCAACGGTCGTTGTTTGCCCCGCCACAACGTTGATGCCATCTAAGGTCGCGGTTTGGTATTCCGGATGGCTGGCGGTCACGCTCCATGTTCCTTGCGCGACCTGCATGCTGTAAAATCCTGAGGCGTTGGTCATTGTCGTCACATCTCCGCAGGTCACTGTCGCGCCCATGATCGGGACATTCGCAATAGTGCTGACTGTTCCTTCTATGGTGCCGATCTGAAGCTCTAGATACAAGGGATTGGACAACACTGCTGCTGATTGACCGTCGCCTGTGTACACGGATTTCACAGCCCACCTGTAGGTCCCATTTGGCAGACTGTTGCAGCCGGTATCCTGGTAGAATGTGCCCTGTACGGGGTTTGGCGTCAGGAGGGTCCAGGCGTCTGGGTTGTATTCCTGCCCCTGCGCGAAGCGCCAGATCTTATAGCCCTGAAGCATTCTGCCGGACCCCTTCCCGGTGGATTTGCCGGGATCTGGGGCCAAGGCGATGCCTGGTGTTGGCGCAGATGCTTCTTGCGGCGCTTGGAATCCAATGCACCCCTGGATATTCCAATTGTAAGTGAGATTCGGATAGAGAGAGGTCAGGCTCTCCCAAGCCCCGTCAATATGGATCATGTTGCCCAGGCCGTTCATGGCGGGGCCATCGTCGCAGCCCGCTGGGTAGCCGCCCTCAACGAGGCAGCGGTAGCCGAACCACAACTCCTCAGTGCCGGTAATGTATACCGGGGAATCCAGGATCACAGTGTTGTAGGCGTTCAATTCCGCGTTGAATGGCTGGTCAACCACCATTTGGGCTGGCGCGGAATCATCCCCGCCCGTCCAAACCCGGATCGAAAAGCTGCCTTCCCCGGCAGGCCAGGCTTTCACGGCTTGGAGGCTCATGCCCGCATAGTTTTGGAGCGCGTATACAGGGAAGCGGATCGCGGCGTCGAAATCCGCGGCGGCGCCGGTTCCGAAGCTGTCATGGTTCTGTCCGTCATCGTAGTGGATCCATCTGTTTTCACCCATGCCTGGCGCGTCCCAGGTGAGGTTGACGTTATCGCCTTCCAGGGTGGCCAACATGTTGCAGGGAAGCATGATGGTGTCTGTCAATTCAAAATCCTGGGTGCTTGTTTGTCCGGAATAAACAGTCACAGTATGGGTCACAGGGTTATAGCCGGCCTTGGACGCTCTCATCTGATGCGTTCCCACCGGCGCGTAGGCGATATTGTACTCTCCGTCGGAATTTGTGACGCAGGCTGGAAGTGTGTCGCCCATCTGGACAGTGGCTCCGGAAAGCGGAGCGCCATTGTCGGTCACCGTGCCGCTGACTGTGCCAGATTCATCGGTCTGGAAAATGAACGTGGTTTTTGGGAACCCGGATCCAGGTATGCAAACAGGCGGATTGGCCGGATCCAGATCAGTGTGGCGGCTAAAGACATTACGGGCGCGTGCGGCGATGCCTCCGGCCTGTGTCTCGAATAGATCCGCTGAGGAATAATACTGCGTGTCCCAGGGGCGTTGCGCCATGACCACGAGATTCCCCCCGCCATAGGCGTAGGGGGCCGTCAGGTTGATGGCGATGTCATTCGAGCCGCTGGGATAATCAACCGCTCCATTGAAAACCAGGTTCAGTTCGGTGGAGGGCAGCCAGCCGGATGAAAGATCAGCCAGCGCTGTCTCGCCAACCCAGATCTTGGTGGGGATTGACGGCAGATCGGTCTGGAAAGCGTTATAAAACTGGATCGTCGTGAGCAGGCCGCTGACGTTTAATTCCGAGGCAAAATAGACGCATTCAAAAAGAGAGTTGTTGCAGAACATGGCCACAGGCATGTATCCGGTTTCGCCTCCGTCGCCTACGGTCACCGCCACGGTTTCTTTTTGCCCGTTGTCCAGGTTCGTCGATCGGGCAGCGTAGTCCGGGGAATTTGCGTCCACAACCTGACCGGCCCCACTTCCCCGCAAGGCAGATGGCGCCTGCGCAAACAAGGGAAAGAAGGCCAGGGATGGCAAACAAACAAGCAGGGCGGCCAAATATGCCGGTGTCTTCATGGCAAACTCCTTTTACCTGTTATTCCAAGTAGTTCCAAAGCTCTATGGCCTTAGGAGCCGCTCAATGGTTTTCTTCATACACAGCTTGGCAGATGAGGTTCCGCGAATGTCCGGCCAATGCCTGCCTCAGGGCAACCTGATAACCAGTTGTGTTTCAGATCTCGAGCCACAGGATCAACCCGTTTCCGATATTGCGGATAAGCAATCAATTCCCAATATATTTATCTCTAGAAAAAAGATCGTATCTTGTCAAGGAAAATTTCATCGTTTGGATAATTATAATCTATCATTGAGCAGCCGGACACTTCGAAGCAAGGTTTACACGCGTATTGTTCCATTTATGCTTTGATTGCATCGGGCATTTCAGAATGCGTGAGCCGTTGTCTCGTTAGAATGCAGAACTGTCTGATCTGGGAGTCTCATGTTCTCCTCTGGGATAATGCACGCACTCGGGTCTTGGGGGATTAATGGACTGAACTGAACGATTTATAGTTACCTTTCAAAAGAACTGGATCCCGGGTCAAGCCCGGGATGACACGGGGGGTGGCAAACTCCGAGTTGCCACAAAGCTCGCGGGCCCTTGAAGGAATGCATCGGATTCCGTCCGATCAACGTATCGGAGTTCGGCTCCCCATCCTTCGCCGGGATGACACGCGCTCACCCGTTAGCTTGTTAACCTGTTAACTTACTAATCCATTAACTCTTTTGATCCGCGTAATCCGCGTGCTTACCTCTTTTTAAAATCTGTGGAATCTGTGGAATCTCTGTGAGGCTTTTCAATTCCACGCATCACCCGCCTGTATTCTACTTGATGATGACCAGTTTTCTAAGTTGAACTCCGGAAGGTGTTTCCAGCCGGTGGAAATACAGCCCGGGAAGCAGGCCGCTGGTGTCCAGGCCGATCTCATGTTCGCCGGTAGCCAGCTCCCGCCTCGATAACAATTGCCCCCTCAGGTTGTAAAGGCTGAGGATGGCGGTTTCCCGCTCCGCGACCCTGGCCTTGAGGGTGGCGGTCTGTCCCTGGCGGCAGGGATTGGGCCAGATGGGATACAGCAAGGACTGGCCTGACAACTCCGGAGCCGCGGGATCATCAACCGGCACCCCCGTGCCAAG
>CAYRVG010000098.1:0-4774 GCA_964427765.1 uncultured Candidatus Cloacimonadota bacterium | reverse complement strand
CTTCACCACGCCCATCTCCGTCTTGAAACGCCTCGCCAGGGCAGTATCGAAGAACCGGTTGTATTTTTCCTCGCTGACAAAGGCTTTCACGATGCGGATCCCGGAAAAGCTCATCTCCAGTTGGTTGTTGATGTTGCTTATCGCTCGCTGGTTGCGCTCGAAATTCCGGTAAAGCTTGTCCGCTGTGAAGTAAAAGACCACCATCATCAGGGGCAGTGGCGCGATCGAAAGAAAAGTGAGCCGCGTGTTGATATTGAACATCACCACCAGCGAGAAAAGGATCAGGCTGAACGAATTCACGGCACGGAATATGCCGGAACAGAGGAACCAGCTGATCTTCGGAAAATCACTGAGGTCATCCGTGAGCCGGGTGACCACATCCCCGGTGCGGTATTTGAGGAAAAACCGGTGATCCTTGCCGACGATGAACTTGAAATAGAACATCCGCAGGAAGTTCTCGAAGCGGAGGTTCACCCAAGCGCGGAACGCGGGATAAAGCCCTGTGACCAGCTGCGCCAGCCCGATCCCCAGGAGGATCCAGATGATCCTGTTGACCTCTTTCATCGGTTCGGGATATTTGCCCGGGTCGGAAAGGATGTTTCGCAGCAGGTCGATCAATCTGCCAAATACGTAGGGATGGGCGATGGAAACGGCCGAGGTGCCCAAAGTGAACACCACCATGATGAGCAGGAACCACTTTTGCCTCATCCATTGGGTGATGATCCATTTGATGTGCTTGTTCATCATCCCTCCTCCGAGCCCACAAGCTGCAATTCGACCAATCTGCGGTATTCCGGCGAGATCTTCATCAGCTCTGCGTGTTTGCCCCTGTGGATGATCCTGCCCTCATGGTAAAAGAGGATCTCATCCGCGTCCAGAACCGAGGTGAGCCTGTGCGCCACGATCACGGCGGTTTTATCCGAAAACACTTTCTTCATGCTGCGCTGGATCTTGGCTTCGGTCTGCGGATCGATGGATGCGGTGGCTTCGTCCATGATGATGACCTCCGCTTCGAAAGCCAGCGCCCGGGCGAAACTGATGAGCTGTTTCTCGCCCTGGGAGATGTTCTGCCCCCGTTCGGCCAGTTCGCTGTCCAGACCGAGGTGCTGGTTGCGGATGAATTCGTCGAGTTGGACGATGTTGATCGCTTCCTTGACCTTGTCTTCGGGGATAATGTCGTTGTAAACGCGCACATTCTCCAGGATACTGCCCGGGAAGAGGAATATGTCCTGCAGTATCAGCCCGATCTTGCGCCGCCAGGCCCGGAACTCGATCTCGGAAAGAGGCACTCCATCGACGAGGATGCGGCCTTTCTGCACCGGATAAAATCCGCAGAGCAGGCTCATCGTGGTGGTCTTGCCACTGCCGGAAGCCCCCACCAAAGCGATAGTCTTGCCCCTGGGAATACTGAAGGAAACGTCCTTGAGGATCCATTCCTCATCCTTATAGGCGAACCAGACGTTCTCAAAGCGGATCTCATGCTCGAAGGAAGGCAGTTTCGTGCCCGTGAACATCACATCCTCAGAGCTCAGTTCCGTGAGTTCCAGGATGCGCTTCAAAGATACAAAGGCGCGCTGGATCTGCATCACGTTCTCCGAGATCTGCATCAGCGGCCAGATCATCCGCATGATGTAATCCACAAACACGATCAGGGTGCCCAGGGTGACAGCCCCAGCTATGATCCGGGGCGACATCATCCTCACGATGAGGATGAAGAAAAGCACCTCAAAAACGAACATGAAAACACTGTGCGAGCCGTATTCGATGAAGGACGTCCTGGTTTCCAGGCGGTATTTCGCATGCGAGGCCTCAGCCAGATCATCATAGACCTTCTGTTGCTGGTTCAGGGCCTGGATGATGGGCATTCCCTGCACATAATCGGTTATCTTGGCTGAAACAACTGCGTATCTCTCCCGGATCATCCTGTAAAACCTGGCCAGATAACGGATCAGGAAATAATAGCCCACGATGGCGATCGTCATGCTGGGCAGGATGTAGATCGAAATACGCCACTCCCTCAGGAACATGACGACGAACACACCGATGAAAAAGAACACGTTGCCGATTATCCGGATGGAAAGCTCGGAGAACAGCATCTTGACGCGCTCGGCGTCGCTCTCCACCCTGGCGATGAGCTCACCCACCTGCTGTTTGTTGAACCATTCGATGGGCAGGGTCAGCAGGTGGCGGAATACCTGCGCCTTGAATTTGGTGATGATCTTGATGCCCAGCCGGGAAAGCAGAACGATCTGCAGATAGGAAAGCAGCCCCGAGACCAGCACAACGCCCACGAACAGGAATCCGTACCGGTACATGGATTCCACGCTTCCGCTGGGGATGCTTTTGTCCACGATCTCCGCCAGGATGAGGGGATAGATCAGCTGCGTCGCGGAGGTGAGCAGCATTGCAAAAAGTCCGAATCCCAAAAGCCCCAGGTCCTTTTTCACATAGGGAAAAAGGAGCTTGAGATAATAGCGCATATTCTGTTTGGGCTCGGACATCCATACCCCAAATACAAAAAAAATGAATGGTCGGGATGAGAGGATTTGAACCTCCGACTTCTCGGTCCCGAACCGAGCGCGCTAACCGGACTGCGCTACATCCCGACCGGTTTCGATCAAATTTTGCCGTGTGGCTGTTCTGTCAAGATTATTCTTCGCTGATCGCCTTCAACAGACGTTCCGCCTCCTCGGCAGTTATTTTGCCTGATTCCAGCATCTCCAGGATCTTGGTGCGGCTGCGTTCGTCCACTGCCTGCTTTTCGGCGCCGCTGGTACCTTTGGCCTGGGCTTTGGCAAGGGTTGAATCGATAACCTGGCCGATGTAATCCTTAAGCGAATCCATCTCCCGGCGCAAATGTCCGCTCTCGCCGGCGCTTTCCTGGAAAGGTTCCTTCACCTTGCGGATAAACACCTTCAAGACGTCCGTGACCTCATCCCCGATCTGATCCACGCTCTTGACCACCTTGTCCTTGGTATCCTGGACATCGAAGTTTTCCACGATTGCCTTGAGTTTTTCCAGAGCCTTGGTCAGGCTGTCCTTGACCTTATCCTCCGTGATCGAGCCCACTGCTTTTTCCACTCTTGCCGTCAGGGTTTCCAGGATCTTTTCCAACTTTTCCTTGTCCTCGGGTTTGACGGCTTTGTTGATCGCATCTTTCATCTCGTTGATCTTCATCTTGATGTAGCCCAGGTCGGTTTGCCCGTCTGTGCTCAGTTTTATCGCGCCATTCTCGGTTTTGACCCTGATCTTGTTATTACCCTCGCCCCTGCGGAAGATCTTGTGTCCTTCCCGCGTGCTTTGTTCAGTTTCGATGTTTATGGAGATCGAGCCCAGTTCGGTTTCCGCGTCCAGTTCAAAGTCAAAATCCTCGGGCATGACCAGATGAACGACGCCATTCTCGTTCTCAATATGGAAGTCACCTCCTTCCACCGGCAGTGTTTCATAATGGATCAGCCCGTTTTCACTGCTGATATCCACCTTGGGGAACGAAGCCATGCGGATCTTGATGGGGCCGTTCTCGGATTTTACTTTGATCATCTCCCCGCTGATTTTGTCAGCAACAAACGGACCGTTCTCCTGATCTACTTTCAGGTCACCCTGGCAATTGTGGATCTTGATGGGGCCATTCTCATTTTCCAGGTGTTTGAACCCGGAGCAGGAATTGGCCACGATGGGGCCGTTTTCGTTGGAAATGTCCAGTTTCCCCTCCAGTCCTTCGGCGCTGATCAATTGATTATATGTTTCCGCCTCTAGGTCAGCCTTTTTGGGGACTCTGAGCCAGACCTGGGATTTTCCGGTTCCCAGAAAAGTCTGCTGCATCTCTGAAATATTATCGAGTCCGATCTCCACCACCTGTCCTGATCTGTGGACTCTGAAATAGTCTTCGAAATTCTTGTCCTCGGCTGGTTCCTGGATCCTGAGTTCTGCTTCGATCTCGATCCTGCCTGTGTTTGAAACGCCAATGTTCAGCGCTGCCATGTTGTTCTCGATCTTCACCTTTTGCACCTCGGTGAAATCGTAATCCAGATTAATTTTGATCGCTTTCATGATTTCCTCCTTGTTTCAATCATGTTTAATGCTTCCTCGACCGATATGAAGCCCTGCTCCAGATCGCTGAAGATATCTGTAAAATCCTCAGGGGACGCGTCTGTCCTGGCAATAACTCTGATGATCTGGGCCAGACGGCTCTTGACCGTGGGATAGGATATTCCCAGGCGCTTCTCCATCTCGCGGATGTTGCCCTGGGCCAGAATGAACAGCCTTACAAATTCGATCTGCTCCTGCGTTAATCCAGCCAGCCAGGGATTGCTGAATTCGCCTTTGAAGCTCACGTTGCAGGCCGGGCAGTGATATTCTTTTATCACCAGCTCGCCCTTGCAGATTGGGCAGGATGTCATTTCCATAACGAGCTCCTTATCAATATCAAGGACAAAATAAATAATCTCAATGTAATGTCAAGGATTATATTGAATACTTTAATGCTATGTTTAAATTATCTTGAATTTTGCCATCCTGCACCCAGCCTCCCTTCTGCCAGAGGCCAATATCCCCACCACCAACCGCAACGCATCAGCCCAAAACGGCTGTTGGGTGGGAGATGGTGTTCCCAAGGCCTGGGTTTTATGGAAAGGGGATGATCGGGAAATACTCTCTGCGCCGGATTCTTGCCCAGGCTGAGCGGTAACCCTTTAAAGTATCCAGTCTGAAAATCGTCAAGGGAATAGTCGCGAAACATATCGCAATTAATGGGTAACAGCATAAGATCATAAGG
>CAYRVG010000097.1:0-2735 GCA_964427765.1 uncultured Candidatus Cloacimonadota bacterium | reverse complement strand
CTCAACCTGATCCGCGAAACGCTGCTTAAAATGAACCCCGATGTAGTCCAATTGAACACCCTGGACAGGCCCGGCACCGAGAGCTGGGTCAAGCCCCTGAAGCGGGAAAAACTTCAGGAAATAGTAGAATTCTTCCAGCCGCTAAACACGGAGATCGTGGCCAGTCCCCAGAGCCGCAAGAAGATCCAAAGCTTCCACGGGGATGTCTCCGCGCAGATCCTGGAAACGATCAAGAGACGACCCTGCACGGACAAGGACCTTTGCGAGATCTTGGGGCTGCACCCCAACGAGCTGAACAAATACCTGAGCGCGCTGCTTGAAGAAGGAAAGGCGGAATCCGAGGAGTTGCCCAGGGGCGTTTTCTTCAAAGCCAAAGAGTCGTAAAAAAATAGAACTCTGATAACTTGATCCAACTGATTCATTAACATCGAAGGGTGTAAGGGTGGAGC
The DNA here is from genome assembly GCA_964427765.1 of uncultured Candidatus Cloacimonadota bacterium. Lineage (GTDB taxonomy): Bacteria > Cloacimonadota > Cloacimonadia > Cloacimonadales > Cloacimonadaceae > Syntrophosphaera. The sequence continues at coordinate 2,286 of CAYRVG010000097.1, read as the reverse complement.
CCGTGTCATCCCGGCGTCCGGGGTCCTCGCCGCGCAACTTGTTGGGCGGTGGGGCGGTTCTGCAGGGATCCAGGGAAAACATGGGGGCAGACAGAAAAAACGATAGGATGGCGGGCGCGTATATAGGATGGGCAGACATGCGGATTTTCCCCGCAGATTTTTCTTGACAAAAGGGGCGCCATGTGAAAATGAGATTTATTCTCATTTAGGTTGAAGACATGGAAAAATATGAAAAACTGTTCCAAGATTATCTCGCTAAGCGTGATCTGAAGCTTACAACGCCCAGGCGCAAGATCCTGGAAGCCGTATTCTCGCTGCACGAGCATTTTGATGCTGAAAAGCTTTATGAATATGTGAAGAACAAGACCGGCAAGGCTTCCCTAGCGACGATCTACCGTACCTTGCCGCTTTTGGTGGACGCGGGATTGATCCAGCTTTCCCTGCACCACAGTTCGCGGGACGTTTTCGAGCATATTTATGGCCACGCGCGCCACGTGCACTGGATCTGTTCTCGCTGCGGAGCAGTCCAGGAGACCTCACTTGCGGATTTAAGCCCGGTGCTCAGGCGCGAAGCGGGGAAGCTGGGTTTTGCCACTCATGAGATATCGGTCCAGGCCAAGGGCGTGTGTTCCAAATGCAGGTCAGCAGAGCAGGAGAATAGATAGACCATGAGCATAGAGAATCCGATCATTGCCCTGGCAGGCAACCCGAACGTCGGCAAGACCACACTTTTCAACGCGCTCACTGGCTCGCACCAGACCGTCGGCAACTGGCCGGGGGTGACGGTCGAGCACAAGCACGGCTATTTTCTGCGCAACGGCAGGCGCTATGACGTGGTCGACCTGCCCGGGATCTATTCCCTGACGGCGTATTCGCCAGACGAGGTTGTCGCCCGTAACTATTTGATGCAGCAGAAGCCGGACCTTGTGATCAACATCGTGGATGCCTCGAACCTGGAACGCAACCTCTATCTGACGATCCAGCTCATGGAAATGAACGTGCCTCTGCTGATCGTGTTTTCCATGGTCGATATCGCGGAGCAGAACGGTATCAGCATCGATTATGAGCATCTGAAAAGCCACGTCAACTGCCCGGTGCAGCCGCTGGTGCTGAACAAACGTTTCGATCCAGGGCAACTCTTCCACCTGATAGAAAAATGCCTTATCCAGCCTCAGAAAGCCTACGAGCTACATTACGACGAATTTGTGGAGGGGCGGCTGAACAGGATAGAGGAGATCGTCCGGGAAATAAGCGTGCCTCAATGGGAGGGGCTTCCCACACGTTGGCTGGCACTGAAGCTGATGGAACGGGATCCGCTTTTCAAGACGCAGCTTCCCCCCGGTTATTTTGAGGCGATAGACAAAGAGATCAGGGCTGTGGAAAAACACCGCAACCAATCCTCCGCCGCGACCCTGGCCGACGATAGATACGGCTACATCCGCGGTTTGGCGGAGGACGTCACCAAACGCCACGCCCTCACTGGCGGGACTTTTTCGGACAAGGTGGACCGCGTCGTGCTGAACAGCTTTTGGGGATTGCCCATCTTCTTTTTCGTGATGTATCTGGTCTTCCTTTTGGCGGTGCGTGTCAGCGCACCATTGATCGGCTGGATAGACGATGGCCTCAGCTGGCTGCTGGTGGAGCAATGGGGGGGATTGCTACGCCAGATAAACACTCCTGAATGGCTGGCATTCCTGCTTTCGGACGCCATCGGAGGGGGGATCGCCACGATCGCGACCTTTATTCCGCCGATCTTCTTCATTTTCATGAGCCTGGCCATCCTCGAGGACAGCGGATACATCTCCCGGGCGGCTTTCATCGCGGACAGGTTCATGCGGCGGATCGGGCTGCCCGGCAAGGCCTTCATCCCGCTTCTGGTGGGCTTTGGCTGCACCGTTCCAGCGATCATGGCCACCCGCACCCTGGAAAGCAAGCGCGACCGGATCTTTGTCTCTTTGCTCACGCCCTTCATGAGCTGCGGCGCCAAGCTTCCCGTGTACACGTTCATGGCAATTCTGTTTTTCCCCGGCCGGGCGGATGTTGTGATCTTCGGGCTCTATTTCTTCGGCGTGGTGATGGCGATGCTCTTTGGTTTGCTGCTCAAGAACACTCTGTTCAAAACCGCGCCGGGAAATTTCGTGATGGAACTCCCACCTTATCATGTTCCCACGGTCAACGCCATCGGCATGCACACCTGGTTCCGGCTCAAGGACTTCATCCTCCGGGCCGGCAAGACCATCCTGATCGTCATCGTGGCGATAACGATCCTGCAGGCGATCACCATAC
>CAYRVG010000096.1:0-6548 GCA_964427765.1 uncultured Candidatus Cloacimonadota bacterium | reverse complement strand
CTCAACCTGATCCGCGAAACGCTGCTTAAAATGAACCCCGATGTAGTCCAATTGAACACCCTGGACAGGCCCGGCACCGAGAGCTGGGTCAAGCCCCTGGAGCGGAAAAAACTTCAGGAAATAGTAGAATTCTTCCAGCCGCTAAACACGGAGATCGTGGCCAGTCCCCAGAGCAGAAAGAAGATCCAGAGTTTCAATCAGGATATATCGGAGCAGATCCTGGAAACCATCAAAAGAAGGCCATCCACGGATAAAGACCTCTGCGCCATCCTGGGACTGCATCCAAACGTACTGAACAAGTATCTGAGCGAACTCATTGATGCTGGAAGGATCGAATCGGAGGAACTTCCCCGGGGTGTGTTCTTCAAGGTCAAAACGCCTCCGGAAGAGTGATTGGTCTATCCGGTATTCAGCCTTCCGTCCTCACTTGAGCTTCAGAATGCGCTTGCTAAAAAGCTTTCCGTCTTGCTCAACCCGGATCAGATAGACCCCGCTGCCCAGTTCCGGACCCGGCTCCCAGCTTAGTTCGCCCTTTCCGGTCAGGCGCCGCACCAGTTGTCCGCGCGCGTTGTAGATGGAGGCTTCGATCTCCTCTTCCGGACTACCTTTCAGGTTCAGCCTGCTTCGGAATGGATTGGGACAGACCAGGATCCCGTGCGCCGGAGGCTGAATCTGGTCATCGTTTGCGGTGAAGAGGGAACTCTCGATCAGCATGGGCACGCTGGTAACTCCATAACTGTGCACGATGGTGAGGCTACCCTCGATCAGGCTGCGAAAACTTTTATCCAGAAAGGTCCACCACAACTCGATCATCAAGCTCTGCCCGGGCAGGATCTGTTGCGGCAGGTTGGCGGCGTCAGGAAAGATAGACAAAACACTCTCTCCCAGACCGGCAGGATCATAAACTGCCTCGATCGCCTCCACGCTCAACGGCGCGTCTGATATGTTGATGACTTCCAGGATCTGCGGCTGCGTAACATCTTCCCAATCAATGAACTGCAGGGTGTCCGGCACAGCAAAAAGATACTGCCGTGGGCTGATATCCACTATCGCGCCTTCGATCACACTCAGGTTGTAAGGGATCTGGTCCGGCAGTAAATACCAGCCGCTGTAGGGCCCGCCCCAGCCAAAATTGAGGTGGAAAAAGCCGCCCGTGTTGTAGCCATCCACCACCACGTTGTGGCCCGCATCCCAGGCTGGTGTGACCACTGCCAGATGCACAGGCTGGGCGTCCATCATATTCTGCGCCATGCGGTCATAGAGGTCGGGAGCCGCGTCCGTGAGCAATTCCATGCCCTGGAATCCGAAGCGCTGGAAACCGGCGAAGGCCTGAGCCACAGCGAAAGTCCCGCTGCCGGCGGAGCTATAGACCTGTTCCATCGCCACTCCGCAGGCATAGACCAAAGCCGCCATGTCTGTTGGGGTCTGGTCTTGGCCATACTTGTAGTGTTGCATCATATCGGCCAGATAGCCGTTCAACTGGGGCCAGGAGGGAAATCCGTGCAGGGCGTGATCGTTGTCGATCCAGAAATTCCGCCCGGCGTAGCTGTGATAATAATCGTCGGCATCCGTGAATGCTGTTCCGTTGATGGTTTGGTAATAGTTTACGATCTGCGCCATGGCGACGGCGGGGCAACCGGCCACGCTGCGCTGCTCCGAGACCGGATCGATGGGGCAGAGATCGTTATAGGGCGAGTTTTGGGTCCACTGGGTTTCGATCCAGCCGCCAGTGACGGTGCTGCCCTTGGGAGGCCATTGCTGGAAATCGTCGCGGTTGGGATTTAGGTTCCGCCAAAGATTGCGGTTGCCCTCTCGCGCCGCGGCATCCATATGCTCCAAACGCAGGGCTATATCCGCTTCCAGCAGTTCCGCCAGCAGGTCGCCGTCTCCGGCCGCAAAGCTGTTTTGCATGGACCAGGCCAAGACGGGCGGGAGTTCGTCAGAGCCCCCGGCCACGATGTAACCCTGAGGCGCCATCCGGAAAACATAGGCGGAGCATGGCTCCGGACCGATCTCCCTGTCCAAAACGCAGGAACCCTGATAGCCAAGTTTTTCCAGATAGGTCCGGGCCGCCTCCGAAGCCTGCTCAAGAGAGACATTCCCTGCTAAAAGTAGGGCGTAGAAAAGGATCAGAGCTACGCACAGCAGAGTCTTTTTCATACTCACATCCAAAGCTGTATTTTCTTCAGTTTATGGCAGATATTGTGCCAGATCCGGTTTCCAGGTTCCAAACTTCCCCGTGACATTCAGCTCAAGGTATCAGGCAGATATTTCTACAGCTTGATCAATTTCCGCGTTATGATCTTGTTTCCGCTTTGCAACCTGTATAAGTAGACGCCTTTGTCAACCGGCCGGCCATTGCGGTCCGTGCCATCCCATTCCATGCTGTGGTTTCCGGTTTTGCTCATTCCGGAGTACAGGGTCTTTATCTTCTGTCCCTTTAGATTGTAAATGCTCAGGGTCACCCGGCTGTCCCGGGAAAGGACGTATGAGATCAAGGTTTTGGCGGTGAAGGGATTGGGCTGGTTCTGTAAAAGGTCAATGGCGGCGACGAGATACTCGTCGGAATTGCCTACTGTATCGAGGTAAAAATTCAGCGTGGTGGTTTCCCCTGCTTCCACGATCACATCAGTTTCGGTGACCGTCACGTACCCCGGTTTGGAACAGCTCACGTCATAGGTCCCCGGGGGCAGGTTGAGGGAATAGAAACCCGCCGCATCGGAGAGTATGGTGATTCCGTCTGCCGCGATCAGGGCTCCTTCTATAGGCTCGTTTTGTGAGGTCAGCACCTGGCCGGAAACAACCCCATCCGTGACGGGTATTTGCCATTCATGGCAGCCGATGTCGATCCTGGCCACGGAATCCCCGTCTCCATCGACAATCCTGGGCATTCCCGCCAGGTCGTAAGGCGGCAGATCGAGATCGTCGGCATCCGGGGTTCCCGAGTCGATGCAGGGCGAAGTTTCCAACAGGGTCAGGTCCGCCTGGGTGGGGTCATTGAACTGGGGATCCCCGAAAATGTTTGTGGCGTCACCTTCTTGTTCTTGCATGGAACAATGGGATAAATCGTAGGTTGATGAAGTGGCGGCCAGGGCGTTGGGCTGATTGTCCCAGAAAATGCAGTTGGTGATCACAGCCGGCGCGGAGAGGATGTTGAACCAGGCGGCGGCCCCGCCCTGAGCAGAAGTGTTGGCATGGAAAGTGCTGTTAATCATGCTTACCGTGCCTCCGATAACACCCATGCCGGCTCCCAGGCCCATCGTCGTTTCATTTCCGGCAAACAGGGAGTTTTTTACCTGGACACTGCTGCTGGCGCTGTATATTCCTGTCACGGCGCCGGCAACATTGTTTGTGATGCTGCAGGATGTGACGTTGGCCTGCGGGCTTTCATAAAAATAGAGGGCTGCCCCGAAAGTCACGGCGGCGTTCGAATCAAAAAGGCATTCTGTGATCTCCGCTGTTCCCTCCTGCACGTACACCCCGCCAAAAAACCCGCTCTCACAATTCTTTACCGTGCAATTGTTCATCACCAGGTTGGTGCCGGTATCCGCGTATATGGCGCTTCCGTCATAGGCGGATTTGCAGCGGTTGAACAGACAATCGTTGAAGGTCACCGTCCCGGCATTGTCAGCCCAGACCGCGCCTCCGTAATTGAGAGGATCCCCGCCGCCGGAACCCCAGATCGCCCTGCCATAGAGGAAGTTCGTATGGTTGAAGGATGAGGGGGGATTCAGACCGGATCCGGTGTTGCTCAAGCGGATGGAAGACCATCCGTTGAGGGTGTCCTGGGCGGTGAAGGTGATGGGCAATTCCGCGCTCCCATTGGTGCTGATGGATCCGTTTACAGCCAGGGCAAAGGTGCCTTGAAAGACAACGTCCACCCCGGCTTCGATAACCAGATCATTCCCGCTGGCAATGCTGATGTTGCCCATCACCAGATATGGAGACCCGGCGGCATCCCAGGTTCCCTGCACGGGACCCGGGGGTATGGTGGTCTGAGCAAACAAACCCAGAGATATCATTAATATCCAAAACAGAAGCAATTTTTTCTCCATTATACACCTCAAATATTCATTATGCACTTATCAACTCACACATATACATCATGTCAAGCGCTATTTTGTCAACTTCCCTGATATCTTGTATCAAGCCTGTGTGGCAGAACGAATTTAATCAGGAGAAAGAATGGATCAGCGATCTTGCTGCCAGATTCCGGTATTAAGTCCTAAAAAATTCTTGTTTTAGGGATCTTCGGAAGCCAGTGTTACAAACTTCCACCCGTTCATATTTCCACTTTTTCCCCTTACATTTGAAACGCCCGCCATTTGTCGGTCACCTGCCGAGCAAACCTGCGCCGAGCCTTTGGGCAGGACGTGGCCAGGCGGTCGAGGATAAGCATGATCCTTGTCCGGGCATATTTTTCTTGACAGGAATGGGGGTGTATATGATAATGATACTGATTCTCATTTAGGAAAGGACGATGCAAAAACACGAGAAACTTTTTCAGGATTACCTTGCAAAACGGGGTTTGAAACTCACCACGCCCAGGCGCCAGATCCTGGACGCCGTATTCTCGCTGCACGAGCATTTTGATGCCGAGCAACTCTATGATTATGTGAAAAATATCACCGGGAGGGCGTCCCTGGCGACGATCTACCGCACCTTGCCGCTTCTGGTCGACGCTGGGCTGATTCAGCTTTCCCTGCACCACAGTTCGCGGGATGTCTTTGAGCATATTTACGGCCATCGCCGCCACGTACATTGGATCTGCTCGCGCTGCGGGGCGGTCCAGGAAACTTCCCTGTCACACCTGAACCCCGTTCTCAGGCGCGAGGCGGCGAAATTGAAATTCAGCACCGAAGAGATAAGCGTCCAGGTAAAGGGCGTATGCTCCAAATGCAGATCAACTGAAAATGAGAATCAATAGACCATGAGCAGAGAGAATCCGATCATTGCCCTGGCAGGCAACCCGAACGTGGGCAAGACGACCCTTTTCAACGCGCTCACGGGCTCACACCAGACCGTTGGGAACTGGCCCGGAGTTACAGTTGAGCACAAGCACGGCTATTTCCTGCGCAACGGCAGGCGCTATGACGTGGTCGACCTTCCCGGGATCTATTCGCTGACGGCGTATTCCCCGGACGAGGTCATCGCCAGGAACTACCTCCTGCAGCAGAAACCGGACCTCGTGATCAATATTGTGGATGCCTCCAACCTGGAACGCAACCTCTACCTGACCATCCAACTCATGGAAATGAACGTGCCGTTGCTGATCGTCTTTTCCATGATCGATATTGCCGAACAGAACGGTATCCGAATCGATTTTGAACATCTGAAGAGCCATGTGAGCTGCCCGGTGCAGCCGCTCGTTCTTTACAAACGTTTCGATCCTCAGCAGCTTTTGCATACAATAGACGGTTGCCTGAGTGAACCGTCCGGAACCTATAAACTTCATTATGACGAATTTGTGGAGAGCCGCCTGGAGGCGATCGAGCAGATCGTCCGCAAGATCAAGGTGCCCCAGTGGGAGGGGCTTCCCAAACGCTGGCTGGCGTTGAAGCTGATGGAGCGGGATCCGCAATTCAAAGCCCAGCTTCCGGCTAAATATTTTGAAGATATAGACAAAGAGATCAGGGCGGTGGAAAAACACCGCAACCAGTCCTCCGCGGCGACCCTTGCCGACGACAGGTACGGTTACATCCGGGGTTTGGTGGAGGACGTCACGAAGCGCCAGACGTCGAAGGGAGGGACTTTTTCGGACAAGGTGGACCGGGTCGTTCTGAACAGCTTCTGGGGCCTGCCGATATTCTTTCTGGTGATGTATCTGGTATTCCTGATTGCGGTGCGGGCCAGCGCACCATTGATCGGCTGGATAGACGATGGCCTCAGCTGGCTGCTGGTGGAGCAATGGGGAGGATTGCTGCGTCACATCAATGCGCCCGAATGGCTGGTCTTACTGCTTTCGGATGCGATCGGCGGAGGCATTGTCACGATCGCGACCTTCATTCCGCCCATCTTCTTCATCTTCATGAGCCTGGGCATCCTGGAGGATAGCGGATACATCGCCCGGGCTGCTTTCATCGCGGATCGGTTCATGCGGCGGATCGGGCTGCCCGGCAAGGCCTTCATCCCGCTTCTGGTGGGCTTTGGCTGCACCGTTCCAGCGATCATGGCCACCCGCACCTTGGAAAGCAAGCGCGACCGCATATTTGCCTCACTACTCACGCCATTCATGAGCTGTGGCGCCAAGCTACCGGTCTATACCTTAATAGCGATGCTCTTTTTCCCGGGACGGGCGGATATCGTGATCTTCGGACTCTACCTCTTCGGGGTGGTGATGGCGATGCTCTTCGGACTGATGTTGAAGAGCACCCTGTTCAAAACAGCCCCGGGTAATTTCGTGATGGAACTCCCGCCCTACCATATACCCACCGTCAACGCCATTGGCTTGCACACCTGGTTCCGGCTCAAGGACTTCATCCTCCGGGCCGGCAAGACCATCCTGATCGTCATCGTGGCGATAACGATCCTGCAGGCGATCACCATAC
>CAYRVG010000095.1:0-2252 GCA_964427765.1 uncultured Candidatus Cloacimonadota bacterium | reverse complement strand
CCTGATGATATCTTCATTCCAGCTTTGCGGCACCGCCCGGAAATAATATGTCGCCACAACGCCCATCCCATGTTCAAGTTTCGCCATTGCCAGCGCATTATCCGGCAGCCGGTCCACATCGTGGCGCAGGATGATGATGTCTTTTTCTTCGGGCGAGCGGATAAAATCGGTGACAGCCTGGAAGGAGTAGTGCCGGGCCTGTAGAGTGCCCAGCAACCGCTTATATGTCTGTATAATGAAATCCATTGTTGAGGGGGGTAGGACGTTTTGAAGCGTTACCGAAAACGGCTCAAGGCCGAAATCGGCAATGGGGGCTGTCAAGAGGCTCTTCTCAAATACACAAATGCGTTCTGAAAAGCCCACGTGAGGCCATTTTGTCTGGCAAGAAAAATAAATGCATAGGTGTATCTGTAAGCCTTGGTCCAGATGACATCGGCTTTCTGCAGGACCAAATATATAGGTCTGGGCAGCCTGTAAAGGAGGCTGTACCATTTCACCATCATCAAAACAGCCTTTCTCCTGAAACCGGAAAGCTCTTTAACCACAGGCGCGTCCGCCAGTTGAAACACTGGCACATGGTCAATGGTTCCCGTTTCGGTGTCCACAACCGCCATCAGCGACAGCCTGTTCTTTAAGCGCCATTTTTTGTAGGTGAGCCGACCAACGAAATGATAGTCCCGGGTTGTCATGACCTGGTCAGGGATTTGCTCCGGATAGGCAATGTGGGTTGGCGGCTCCACGTAGAAATTCGGGAACAGAAAGTTCCCAAGGCACATGTAGGCCTTCTTATGATTATGCTCAACGATCCCCTGAATACGATGGGTGTGCATGCCGATAATGCAGAGCACCTTTTCATGGCCCAGCAGTTTCTTCGCAAGGCGGATTAGATCATGATCAGGCAAGGCCGCATGCTCCCGCCCCCAGTGAAAATGGAGGATCGCCTTGGTCTTATCCGGAAGCTTAGCCAGTTCACTAACGATGTCATCGTATGAAAGGGGGTTTACACCGGGCCGGTGATCAGACGCCTTCTGAACTTTCTTCAAATATGGCTTGTCCGACTCACAATAGCCAATAATGCACGCATTGTCATCGATCCAGTAGGATTTCCTTGCTTCGGTCAAACTGGCTCCGGCCCCGAAAAATGAAATGCCGGGCATTTCTCAACGACCTGTAACGTATCCACGATTCCCATATCGCCTTTATCCTCGATATGGTTGTTGGCCAGGCCAACCGCATCCAGTTTCAACCCAGTGGCAACACGCAGGCTTCTGAGACCGGAAAACAGGGTGCATTTGCCTTCAGATCTATGAGGCGTATCGGTGATAGGCTGCTCCAGGTTGGCCACCCGAATGTCAGAGCTATAATAGACCTCAGACAGAACGTACCTCCCCAAACTGGAATCGACAATATCGCCCCCGAGGAATAGATCGCCGGTAAAACAAACCTTCACGATATCACCGAAGCCGCTGGGTCAGGAGTTTACCGATTAGATAAGGAATGGAAGCAAAAAGAATGGGCCAATCACCCTTGTGATGTTCAGCAACCACAAGCTTTGATCCGGCAAGGCCTTTTCGCCACTGGCGATAGGACATGTGCCAGGGCGGATAATTGAATCGATACCTGAACAGGCAGTTGGCAATGTCTTGATAAATCTTAATATATTTGACCTCTCCATCTCGGGCAACTGAGCGATGGAAGCCGGTTTCCTCTCCAAGCAATGATTGGTAGGCGATATACGGTATGTTCACCCCACAGTAGGGCGTGATCCCGATCCAGGACCAGGGCCGGGGATTGATCTCGATGAGACGGAACCTGCCGGCATTCGGGTCTCGCTTGTATTCAAATTCAGCGATCCCCTCGAAAGCAAGCTCCCTGACAATTCGCTCCGTGTTTTCAATCAGACGATTCGGAACGCTGTGGCTTTCCCCCACAATATTATCCCCGATGTCAGCGGGATACCCCCTAACTTTTCTGCCGGTAAAAACGGCCTTAATCTCATTTTCCCTGTTTGCGTAGATCCCTACTGTGAACATATTGCTGGAATCGCCGGGGATGTATTCCTGAAAGACGAGATGAGGAAGGAGGGCTGAATGATCCGATATAAAGTTATGCAGTTGGTTCTGATTCTGAAAAACAACCAGCCTGTTTTTTTTGAGTCCCTTATTGATATTTGCGTTATTAGCGGCATGAGGAACCGACTTATATCTGGGCTTCGCAACAACGGGAAACTGATCTGTTCCAATATCTGAAAG
>CAYRVG010000094.1:0-10266 GCA_964427765.1 uncultured Candidatus Cloacimonadota bacterium | reverse complement strand
CTTTCAAAGATAATGATTAGTTATGAAAAAATCCAGACTCTATGCTTGCGAGCTAAAGCGACACCGTGTGGTCTCGCCACCTCTGTGCGCGATCTGTCCACGTCTGATGAAGTGCCGGTCCTTCCGGGCTTGGTACCGCTTGCACAAAAAAGAGTATCAGGAGTTTGTGATTGGCATTTGCCGAAAATTCCCGGATAAATATTATATGGAGGTATCCTTTATGGCCGAAAAACAAACATTTGTCCAGATAGTGGACATGGCCACCGGAAAGATCGACAGGATAGTCAACCTCAATGAGATAAAGGCAATGACGCCTGAGGAAAAACTGGATCTTTCCCGCAACAAGAATCTGTTTATTGTAACCTACCGGCTGGAACCGATCGTTCAGGTCCAGCTGAAGAGGTCTCCCGTCAGCGAACCCATGGAGTTTGCCGAAAAGCCTGCACCCAAAAAGGAACCGATCGAGGAGATAACCAAGGAGCCGATCCCCACAGGCAGAGCAAAATCCAGAAAGAAAAAGTAACACCGGCCGCCGGGAAAAAAATCCTTTTCAGAAATGCGCCTTTGAAAAACATGGTGCAATTGGTAATATTGGAACTGAACTTGGCCCAGCGCCAACTGTTCAGAAACTAAATCCTTAGCAAGGGAGAAGTTATGTTCACACTTGAGGAGAAACACCTGGAAGCGGCAAAGAAGATAGCCGAAAAACACCGTCGCCGGAAAAGTTGCGATGTCTGCTATGACCGTGGCTGGATCGGCGTTACGGAGCAAAACATGCTGGTCCTCTGCACGCATTGCGTGGATATGGAGGCCGCCATGGCGGAATGGAAGGAATACATCAACGAGCATGAAGAGCTGAAAGAACATTACAGCGAACTCTTTGATGAAAAAGTGGAGGAAGAGGAAGAGGAAGAGGAAGACCACCCCAACCCCAGCCCCCATGAGCATAAAAAGATCCAACCCCAGCCCAAGAAACAGCCCTTTGTGCCTGGTGAGAAACGCTCGGGAAGAATAAAGAAGATCTAAATTCAAAAGAAACAATTCCGGGAAAACGCGTTATAGCCCTTCCCGGCAAAATACATTGTGAGGAAAACTTACTGTTAATGTATAGAAGTATAGACCTGAAGGAAAGCCCAAAGCATCTTGAGGAACGCATCCGCGCTTACTGGAAAGAACATGACCTCGCCCAGAAGAGCATCGATGTACGTGAAGGTGACCCTCAGTTCATCTTTTATGAGGGACCGCCCACAGCCAACGGCAAACCCGGCATCCACCATGTTATGGCGCGGACCCTTAAGGACGTGGTCTGCCGCTACAAAACCATGACCGGTTTCCAGGTGAAGCGCAAAGCGGGATGGGACACGCATGGCCTGCCTGTGGAGATCGAAGTTGAGAATCAACTTGGCTTGGAAGACAAAAAAGGAATCGAGGAATACGGGATCGAAAAATTTTGTGAACAGTGCCGCAATTCGGTCTTCAGCTATGAAAAACTCTGGCGTGAGATGACCGAGCTGATGGGCTACTGGATCGATCTGGACAATCCCTACGTCACCCTCACCAATGATTATATAGAATCTGTCTGGTATATCCTCAGCGATTTTTTTGAGCGCGGCCTGATCTATGAAGCCCACAAGATCGTGCCCTATTGCCCCAGCTGCGGAACTCCGCTTTCCTCGCACGAAGTTGCCCAGGGCTACAAAGATGTGGAGGATCCCTCGGTTTATATCAAATTCAAAGCCCTAGACGAGGATAACACCTGGTTTCTGGCCTGGACCACCACGCCCTGGACCCTGATCTCCAATGTGGCTTTGGCGGTTCATCCCGACGCGGCCTATGTGAAGGTGCTGCATCAGGGGGAGAACTTCATCCTGGCCAAGTCACGGCTGGAAGTTTTGGATGGTGAATATGAGATCCTGGCAGAATTTCCGGGCCGGGATCTGGAACGGCGTCCCTACCAACCTCTCTTTACTTTTGTTCAAACGGATAAACCCGCCTGGTACATCGGCCTGGCGGAATACGTGAGCATGGATGACGGAACCGGTATCGTGCACACGGCCCCGGCTTTCGGGCAGGACGACTATGCTCTCGGCCTGAAATACGATCTGCCCTTCATCCAGCCGGTTGATTCCGAGGGTAAATTCAATTCTGAGATCACGCCCTGGGCCGGGATCTTTGTCAAAACAGCCGACAAGGACATAATCCGCCACCTCAAGGAAAGCGGAAACCTGTACAGGCGGGAGCAGATAAAGCACAGCTATCCCCATTGCTGGCGCTGCGACAGCATGCTGATCTATTACGCCAGGGAAAGCTGGTATATCCGCACCTCTTCCTTCAAGGAGCAATTGCTGGAAAACAACCGGAAGATCAAATGGTATCCTCCCTTCGTGGGCGAAAAGCGTTTCGGCGAATGGCTTGAGAACAATGTGGACTGGGCCCTTTCGCGTGACCGTTTCTGGGGCACACCCCTGAATATCTGGATCTGCGGGGAATGCGGACACCAGAGGTCGGTGAGATCGATCAAGGAACTCGTCTCAGAGGGAAAACTTAAAGACGGCTCACCCGTTCCGGAGGATATTGAACTGCATAGGCCATATATTGACAATGTTGTGTTTACCTGCCCCGAATGCGGCGGCACAATGACCCGCACCAACGAGGTGATCGATTGCTGGTTTGACAGCGGATCCATGCCTTTCGCACAATGGCATTACCCCTTCGAGAATGCGGAACGCTTTGACGAAGAGCTCTTTCCGGCGGATTTCATATCCGAGGGTATGGACCAGACACGGGGCTGGTTTTATTCCATGCTCACCATCTCCACATTGTTCAAGGGAGTATCAAGTTACAAGAGCTGCCTCGTGAACGACATGATCCTGGACAAGAACGGCCAGAAGATGAGCAAATCCAAGGGCAACTCGGTTGATCCGATCCAATTGATGCAGGATTTTGGCGCGGACGCGATCCGCTGGTACCTTCTGGAAGTCAGCCCTCCCTGGGTGCCCACCCGCTTTGACGTGGACGGGGTCAAGGAGATCGTGGGCAAATTCTTCGGCACGCTGAAAAACACTTATTCATTTTATGCAACCTACGCCAATATTGACGGTTTTGACGCCTCAGAGTATCCTGAAGACTGGAAGCGCAGTGCCGGGATTGACCGCTGGATCATTTCCAGGTTGCATACCCTGATCGGCAAAGTGCGCGACTTCATGGAGGAATATGATTTCACCAAGGCCGTGCGGGCCATACAGGATTTTGTCATCGATGAAGTTTCGAACTGGTATGTGCGCCGCAGCCGCAGGAGATTCTGGGCAATGGAACTCACTTTTGACAAGGTGGAGGCTTACCGCACCCTGTACCAGGTCCTGAAAAGCGTGGCCGGATTGATCGCCCCCTTCTCTCCCTATCTTGCTGAAGAGCTTTACCTTGACCTTTGCGGAGGGGAAAGCATCCATCTGACTGATTTCCCCGTTTTTGACCAAAGCTGTGTGAATCCTAGCCTGGAATCCGAGATGCAGGTTATCATCGACCTGGTCTATCTGGGTAGGGCGGCCCGCAATTCCTGCCAGATCAAGATCCGCCAGCCCCTGGAAAAGATGTATGTCCCCGCCAAATATGAGAAGACGGTTGAGCGGATGTTCGATCTGATCCAGGAAGAGGTCAACATCCACAATATCTGCTATGTCGCGGAAGATGATGACTTTGTCCAATATGAACTGAAACCAGAATTCAAGGTCATGGGCCCCAAATACGGCAAGCAGATGAAAGCCATCGCCGCCGAATTGTCCCAGCTGAAGGGCCAGGAAGTACTGGCAGCATTCAACCGGGATGGTACCTACCATCTGGAAAAAACCGGGATCGACCTTATCCCGGAGGATGTCGCTGTGCACATCAAATCCCGCGAGGGACTTGTTTTTGAGAGTATGAAGGACCTCTTCGTGGCCCTGGACACCACCCTAACGGAGGACCTCTTGCAGGAAGGCTATGCCCGCGAACTGGTCAACAAGATCCAGTTCAGCCGCAGGGAACAGGGTTTTGACATAATGGACCGCATCAAGCTGGAATGGCGCGGAGATGCTGAGATCCGCGCGGCAATAGACAAGCACAGGGATCACATCCTCGTGGAAACGCTATGCGTGGAGATCAATGAAACCGATGCTACAGAAGACATGCAAGCCCTGGATATAAACGGCAGGGAAGTATATTTGCGCGTGAGCAAAGCAATTTGACACAACATAGCTTGAGGGAGGAAGTATATGCGCTTCTGCAGTAATTGTGGCAGACAGATCCCGGCGGAGGCAAAGTTCTGCTCGTTCTGCGGCCACAAGGTTGAGCAGCAAGAACAAAGCGGACAGGTAAATCAAGCCTGGCCGGAAGCTCCGGAGATTGTCCGGGATTTCGATAACGAAGAAACTCCCGATCCAACGTATCACCTCCTCGAGAAAGGCAACGTATTTTGCGGCTACACGATAATCCGCATGCTTAACAAAGATCCCGAGGGTTTCAAATACATTGCCGGGAAGGACGGGAAAGAATATGTCCTTAAACTCTTCTTTACAAGCGAATTCTCGAACCTCCACACCCTGATCAATCTGCACACCAGATTGAAAAGGCTGAACAATCTTGATACCGTGCACACCGCCAGGGTGGTGGAAGTAAACCAGAACCACGATCCGGCCTATATGGTTTCTGAATATATCAAAGGCGAATCCCTGGCCCAGATCAAAGCCAGTGATCCGGAACGGCTCACCGAATCCTTTGTGCGTGAGATCGCCCGGAAACTTATCCAGACGGCCATTACGGTGCACAAACATGGCCTGACGATGCATAAACTCACTCCCAGCGGCATCATGGTTGAGGAATCCGGGGAGATAACCGTACTTTCTTCGGGGATAAACTACGAAGAGATCGATGAACGTGAAGAGATCTTCAATATTGGTGTGATCCTCGCGCAGCTTCTTTCCAAAAACGTACTGAACAAGACTATATACAATCCCCAGCGGCTTCAGGAACAGAAATTTTCCTACATTTCGGGAACCTCCATCGCTTTCAACAAACTTCTCGCCGATTGCCTTCACCGCAACATCCTGCACAGGATCAACTCGCTGGAATCTCTTCTAAAGAGGCTTAACTCGCTGCCCAGATTGGGAAAGAATGAGATCTTCTGGGCTCCGGAAACCTCAAAGAAACTGAGTGACATCCAAAACATGGAACCTCCCAAGCCCGAGACAATGATAGACTGGAAGTTCTATGGCCTCCTGTCTTTGATCCTTTTATTGCTTGTGTTCATTTTCAGCTATGCCCTGCCCTGGATGAACCAGTCCCGTGCTGATAAAAGTGAAGCTTCCATAGTTATGACTGAGCCTGAGGATACAACGGAAGCTCAAACCACTGATCGCCAGAACGACAGGGAAGAACTCGATGCGGGTGCGAATCGTCCGCTCCAGAGGGATGAAAGGGATGATCCCCGCAGGCTGTTAGTGCCAGTTGAACCGGACTACGAGGTTCCTGAAACCCAGATAAGGACAAGTATTCCCATCCCCGCCGATTTTGTTCATGTTCCCGATGGCTCTTTTGGCTTCAGCCGGTTGAAGGATAACCCCAACCACAATGTTTCCCAGGATGGTTTTTACATCAGCAGCACGGAGATCACCCAGGCAGATTGGAACAAATACATGATGCCTGCCGAAGTCAGCTTCGCGGGGGACACACTACCTGTGGATAATGTCAGCTGGATGCGGATCATCCGCTATTGCAACGCCCGCAGTGAAGACGAGGGACTGGAACCTGCCTACACCATAACCGGGAGTTCCGCCAGCTCAGTAACCTGCAATTTCTCTGCCAACGGTTACCGCCTGCCCACAGAAGCGGAATGGGAAATGGCTGCCAAGGCGGGCAATCTTTATGCATACAGCGGTTCGGATGATCCGGACGATGTTGCCTGGCACCGTGATAACAGCGGAGCTAGGATACACAGAGGTGGAGGAAAGAATTCCAATGCCTATGGCATTTATGACATGACAGGGAACGTTGCGGAATGGTGTTGGGATTGGTATGATCCTGAATATCCGAACAGGCTGGGCACCTTTATCAATCCAAAGGGTCCCTCGAGCGGCACCCTGAAAGTCATACGCGGCGGAAGTGTGCGTAACGGGGAGGGCACAAACCTCGGCATACTTTACCGCGACAAGGGTAATCCCTCCCGCGGATATCAATTCGTGGGCTTCCGTATAGTGCGTATCCGCTGAAGTGGTCTGTCGGACTAAGCCTTATTTAACCAGCATCATTTTCCGGGTTTTAACGTAATCTCCGCTTTGCATGCGGTAAAGATAGATTCCGCTGCCAACCTCATTCCCGCCGTCATCCCTGCCGTTCCAGACCACCTGGTGATCCCCGGAGGGCACGGATTCGCCGATCAATTTCCTGACCAGCTGCCCCCTGGCGTTGTAGATAGTGATATCAATGTCTGTGGGTTTTGCCAGGCTAAAGCGGATGGTGGTTTCCGGATTGAAGGGATTGGGATAGTTCGGATACAGGGCGGCCTGGATGGCGGGAGAGACTCCGTCGTCATTTTCCACGCTGGAAGTGCCCGTGACGATTCTGATATTGTCAATTGTCCAGCCCGGATCGGTCAATTCAACATGGATCGATTCGTCTGTGAGACGCAAACGCAGGTAAATGCTGCTGCCGGCATAATCGTCCAGCGACACCTGCTCCATCTGGAAATGATCATGCCTGCCGGATTTTTCCCAGAGCGCTATCCACTCCTGGCCGTCAGTTGAGGCTTCCACATAGACGGGATCATACATATGCTCTGTATAGAGGTGCGAATCAAAAAGCAGTACCGCGGATCCGTTTTCCGGAATCTGGATGGGTGACTGAAGCTTGATCCAGACATCGGCATTCATTGCGTAGAATCCCCATCCACCCCAGCTGTCCGTTAGGGCATAGCCCGAACTGGAAAGTTCATTTTGCAGCGCCCAGGGTCCCTCAATATCCCAGCCATCGGTGCCGGATTCCCAGTCCTCGGAAAACAGAATGTCCACCGGGCTGAGTTCAAAATTCATGCTGTTCTGCCCCGGAAAGAGGTTGATCGTCCCCTTCCAGGGAAAATATCCATCCGCATACACCTCAACGGGAAATTCACCCTCATAACCATTATAGACAAAATCGCCGTTTACATAAAGGGTATCGGGAAAAACATCGCCAATGATCATGCGGGCTGATACTTCCTGATTCCCGCTACGGACATGTCCGCTCAAAACGGCGGGATCTCTGGGTGCCAGGCCAAGCTGGATCTGCGTCCAGGCGCCGCCGTAAACCATCACGTCATACAAAATGGTATCCCAATACCCCTTTTTTCTCGCTTGGACCGTGTAGGAACCTGTGGATAGGGGTTTGTAGAATCTTCCCGTCTCAGGTTGGGACATTCGGGGCCGGAACCACGGGGCATGACGTTCCTGAATGATGACCTCAGCCTGGATCACCTGCTGGTTCGAGGAATCCAGGGTTTGCCCGGTCAGCATTGAACTCGTGGGAACGTTGTCTGAATAAAGCAATGCCCGGTTGAGAAGCCAGCGGACACCGTTGGTGCAGCGCTGGATGGTATCCACCATCAAGAGGGAATCCGGCTGGAGGTTGGAAGTTCCGCATTCGATGAGAAGCTGGAAGGTTCCGTATTGTTGATACATCCAATCGTGAAAACAACCCTTGCGGCTGAGGTTCGGAAGCGATTCGTAGTTTGCGGTGCCGGCTTCATTGGTTATCTGGGCCGCCACACCGTCGCAGATCGATTGCGCAAAGGCTCTGTCCGGGGAAGGCCGCACTTCTTTCCAGTTGAAGGAATAATACGCTTTCTCGCTAAAATTTCCAGTGCGTGAGGAATGCCAGCAGATGGAATAAACAAAGGGATACTGGTCTGTCAGGCTTTTTATCGCCCGGGTTTCGCTTTCGCTCAGTTCTCCCGGACCGCGGTAATAATCATAAACTTCAAGCCCCCCAGGTTGCATGAGGGTGTCTCCGTGCGTCCAGTTAAATTCAAAGTTGCGGTTGATATCCACACCGTCGATATCGTATCCCACCTGGTCACTGTAGTCAAATATGCCGTTTTGATTATTATCCCTCTTGTTCTTTCGGTAGGAAGTATCGAGATTGCTCGTGACAACGTTGTGCCCCTCCGGATTGAGGGTCGGAACGAACCACATATCAAGCTGGTTGATCCATTGCATATAGGGAAACTGATACTGGCTGCTGAGGATCTCCGCGATATTGCTCATGGTTATCTGCACCCCCAGTACCTCCTCGGCATGGACCTGTCCCACAAACAGCAGTGCCGGTTCATCTTCGTCTGTATCAACGTTATCCGAGATCCGCAGGGCATAGATCGGGAGCTCATCCTCCTGGGAATAACCGATCAGATGCTTTTTCGCGATATCCGGATACTGGTTCTCATAATCCGTAAGCAGCTGTGAGATCTGGTCATAGGTATAATAGCATGTCGGAAGGTCAGCCCAAAGGACCGCCAGGGACAAGAGCAGAATTATTAACATTAAGTTGCGCATGAAAGTATCTCCTATAATGCAAGCCGGTTAAGCTAAAACTCGTTTACAACAGCTGTATAACAGAATGCAATTTTTGCTCCAGTTTCCCTGTTATATTCAATTAATAGTTAAATAATTGTTTAAACTTGGTATGGCGGTCAAGAATTGTTCATTGACCCCTACGTCTTACCGGCCATTAGAGTTCTGGCAAATCAGTATTTTTTGTGTTACGGGATGGGTACCCGTATGGCGTTCAGATGAACTCTGAATCCCCCGCTGACCGTGAGAAATCCCCTGTGCTTTTCCGAAATGTCGGTAACCCTCGCCTTGTACCACCATCCTGTCTGGCATTCAGAGCTGCTTTGGGGGGCGCGATAGATCCCATTGTCATCAACAACATTCAGGAAAAATATCTCCACTTCCTCCACAAAGTCCTTGTCTCTCGCGATGCGCGTTTTGGTGTAATGTTTGGTCCAGACAGCCTGATCGTCAAGCAGGCGGCGGAATTTTCCCTGGTCATTTGTTGCCGGGCTGGGCGCCATCTCCATCCTGGCAATGGCGGAATAGACGTAGGATTGATCGACCAGGGGCTGTTCCATGATAAAGTAGTCGTTAACCACGACGAAGTGCGCGTCGGCAGCCG
The DNA here is from genome assembly GCA_964427765.1 of uncultured Candidatus Cloacimonadota bacterium. Classification (GTDB taxonomy): domain Bacteria; phylum Cloacimonadota; class Cloacimonadia; order Cloacimonadales; family Cloacimonadaceae; genus Syntrophosphaera. The sequence continues at coordinate 1,089 of CAYRVG010000094.1, read as the reverse complement.
GGGATGTTACCTGCGAAGTCGCTGGTGCCTGGGCAACGACGACCACGTCCGGAATCCCCGAATCGAGCATAAAACCTGGCACGCAACCTGAGGTCAGGATGATCAGGATGGCGATGCCAAATAAACATGCAGTTCTCAGCAAATAATTTTTCATTGTTCCTCCCGGAAACCTGGCTTACTGGATATACTCAGTCCTGGGCAAGTACCTTCATGTTTTTTGGCATGGTTCACCTGCCCAAACCCAGCCTCTGCTGGCGGTATGACCTTTGCTGGATGTCCTGCCACCATTCCTTGTTTTCCAGATACCAGGTCACTGTCTTGCGGATGCCCGTCTCAAAGGTCTCGCGGGGGAGCCAGCCCAGTTCGCGCTGTATCTTGGATGCGTCGATGGCATAGCGCAGGTCGTGTCCCGGTCGGTCCTCCACGTAAGTGATCAGTTCTGTGTAGGATTGCAGGCGTTTTGAGGGCTGCAATTCATCCAGCAGCTTGCAGATCGTGGTAACGATGTCAATGTTCTTCATTTCGTTGTGCCCGCCCACGTTGTAGGTTTCGCCTGGCTTTCCTTTGTTGATGATGCAGTTGATGGCGTCGCAGTGGTCGCGCACATAGAGCCAGTCGCGGACGTTAAGGCCCTGTCCGTAAACGGGAAGGGGCTTGTGGCTCAGGCAGTTGAGGATCATCAGGGGGATCAGTTTCTCCGGAAATTGGTAGGCACCATAGTTGTTTGAACAATTGGAGATCAAGACCGGCAGGCCGAAAGTGCGGTGCCAGGCTCGCACAAGGTGATCGGATCCCGCCTTTGAGGCGGAGTAAGGCGATGAGGGGTCATAGGGGGTGGTTTCAGAAAACATCCCCTCCTCCCCGAGCGAACCGAAAACCTCATCCGTGGAAACATGGTGGAACCGGAATCCCGCCTGGGCTTCATCATCCCGGCGTTTCCAATATCGCAGGGCGACATCCAGAAGCACAGCCGTGCCCACCAGATTGGTATTGATGAATTCCATGGGGCCGTCAATGGAACGGTCAACGTGGGATTCCGCGGCAAAATTGACTATCGTATCGGGCTTGTATTTGAAAATTACCTCGGCA
>CAYRVG010000093.1:0-1764 GCA_964427765.1 uncultured Candidatus Cloacimonadota bacterium | reverse complement strand
ACGCCCACTTTCCCCCCGCAGGCCATGGAGGTCTGGATCTCGTCCTGTGAGGAGGCGCTGTCGCCTTCCCCGGAGAGCACAAAGCTTTGCTGGATGGGCGTTAGCGGTTGTCCTTCCCGCACGGCGCCGATGATGTGGTGTTCCATCTCCCCGCCGCCCAGGTTTCCAACCACCTGTCCCTTCAGGGGTATGAGCATCTTCATCCCCGTCCGGGCGGGGGTTGAGCCCTCCGTTGCGATGATCGTGACCTGCCAGAAGGTTTCATTGGCCTGGGTGAGTTCATTCAGTTTTGCTTGGTATTCCTTGTTGTTCATGATGATCCTTGCGTTTGGGAAGTTCCGCCGAAGACGATCTGGTAGGCGCAGACGGCAAAGGCCACGCCAACGTTCAGGGAATTCTTCCAACCCTGGACGGGCAGCTGGATGTGGTGGCCGCAGAACCTCAGGATATCCGGCGCGATGCCGAGGCTCTCGTTGCCCACCACGAGGGCGAGGGGAAGCTCAAACCGGCTGGTGAAAACCGACTCCGCGTTTGGGGCGGTCTCCAGGGCGTAAAGGGCAAAGCCGCTTTCCCGGGCGCTTCGCACGGCTGCGGATGTTTCGGGAAAATAGCGCCAGTCCACCCGGCCGGCCGTGCCCATGGCGGTCTTTTGGAGGGCGGGGTTTTCGGGCGTGGCGGTCACGCCGCAGAGCCAGATCCCGCCGAGGCCGAGGCATTCCGCGCTGCGGAAGATGGAGCCCACGTTGAACACGGAGCGCAGGTTGTCCAGGATGACGATCATCTCTCTGGCGCGGCCAAGGGCTGCCGGATCAGCTTCGCGCGGCCCGTCTTCCCTGACGATCGTGAGCTCGCTGTCCTTAAAGGTTTTGCCCAAAGAGGAGTGGAAGCGCGAGATCGCCTGGCAGGTCCGGTGGGCGTCCGGGCCTTGGTTCAAGGCGTCAAAAAGCTCCCATACGTTTTCCGGCAGGGGGCTTTCCATCCAGCCGACGCATTCCAGGATATGCGCCCGCAGTTGGCCGGCTTTTTCCTCCTCATCGAGGGAAGCTTCGAGGGCCTGCAGCAGCCTGGCGAGGGCCTTGATCTGACCTTCTGGGGAGAAAGAGGTGAATTTCCTTTTGGAATAGGAATCGCGAGCGATCATTTTTTCAGCATCTGGATGAGTTTCGCCGCCGTGAGGAGGTTTTCGGCCATGAAATCCGGCTTGTATTCCCAGCCGGAAAAGCCGGAAAGCATTTCCTGGGCGCCGTTTCCCGTGAGTAGGAGGATCGTCTTCAGGCCGGCCTTTTTGCCGAATTCGACATCCGTGCGGCGGTCCCCGATCATCCAGGAACTCCCCGGCAGGAAATAATGCTCTTTGCGGGCGCGCTTGAACATCCCCAGCCCGGGTTTGCGGTCCTCATGCTCGATGTTGAAAGGATGGACCTTGCCTGTGGCGAAATAGGGGGAGAAATACACTCCAGCGAGTTTGATCCCCTCGGCATTGAGCAGGGCGCGCATCCGGGCGTGGACGCGCTTGAGGTCGGAGATCTTGAAATAACCGCGGGCGATGCCGGACTGGTTGGTGACCACGAAGAGCAAAAAGCCCATGTCCTGAAGGATCCTGAGGGCTTCCCCGGTGTAAGGGTAAAGCGAATATTCATAGGGATCCGAGATATAGCCATACTGGTCCGGGCTGATGCAGCCGTCCCTATCCAGGAAAACGGCGCGCCTAATACCTTTTGCTGTCATGGGTCGTGAACCTGAGCGCGTCCGGCAGGACGGTGT
>CAYRVG010000092.1:0-17663 GCA_964427765.1 uncultured Candidatus Cloacimonadota bacterium | reverse complement strand
TCCTCGATCATTTCATCGATCGTGATGCTGTCCATGTAAAGGTAGAACATGTCAGCGTCACTATAGCCGTGGAATCCTATGTAGTAGGTCCCCGTCGTGGTTACATCAAACAGCACGCTCTCCTGTGTATAGGTGGTGTTGGTGATGTTGTCGTTCTCAAAAAGAAGATTGGTCAGAGAAGCCCCATCTGGAGAAGCACCCCAGTAAACTGAGAGAGCTTCGGGGTAGTTGGAGCTGTTCGCGCGATAGGAGAATGTCAGCTCATAGGGGGTGTCCGCAGTCAATTGCAATGGCAGTGAAATGAGCCAGTCATCCATGGCCAGAGCCGTGTTGTAGCGGATGCGCACAGAGTTTGGAGCAGTGTCCGCGTTGCCGGCATAAGTTTCCCAGGTGTAGCTATCCTGGTTGGCGTTGATCGTGGACCAGCCCAAAGGAAGTGCCGGCGGTGTCACATTATCAAAGTTCTCCACGTGCGGATATTCGGTGACCGTGGGATCGTCCAGGGTAGTGAAATGCCAGATCGGGCAATTGGCGGCGTCACCAAAGGTGTTGAAGGGCACTATCTGCCAATAATAATCGGTGCTGTAAATGAGGTCGCTGGCATAGTTATATACCGTTTCAGTCTGTATTGTCCCGTTAACCAGGTTGGTCGGTGGTGAATCAGTGCCAAAATAGACCTTGTAGCCGTCCACAACGCCTCCGCCGGTCACCCAGTTCAGGTTCGTCCCAATCGCCACGTCAAGCGCGTCATGGGCGGGAACGGGATTGACAGCCGGCAGGGGTGGCTCGCCCTGCTGCGGGGGTGAAAATGTGAATATGAGGCCGTCAGGTGGGAATACTGTGGAGGTAAGGTGGCAATTCGCATTATTGGTAGTTCCCGCTTCCGTTGCCGTCCAGTCCGTTGTCGTGGTACGGTTGTTGAAATCCTGGTTTGAATCTCCGCGCAGACCCACCTGAACCGTTCGGGCAGTGATCACGTTGACTGCCGTGAAAGCGCCATAGGCAAATACAACTTCGTTGCTGCCTTCATGGAATTGAATCTGGAAATTAAATACGTCATTGGCCGCCGGTGTTGGCCAGCGGCGGTAATTCTTCCATTGCACCGTGAACACACGGTTGGGGGCCGTGCCGCTGAGCAGATACATCAGCTCGCCATCATCCCTGCTTATCAGGTCACGGTTGAGGGCAGCCACAATATTGTTGGTTCCACTTTCGGAGCTGATCGCCAGGGTGCTGTTATCAACAGTTGAACCCAAGGCAACAAACGCATCCGTCTGCACACTGATTTCAGTGTGATCAACCTCGTTGTAGGTGAACGTGAACCCCAGCGGGATGGCGTTGAAACTTTCATCGTCATTCGCCGTGGTTCCCAGAACTGTGCCTCCTGTGATCTCAGTATATGTGCCTGTGGTGCTTGCGAAGGAATATTCGCTCACCACGGCCCAGGCGCCAAACGCCAGAACCGAGAATACAAACAGAAGAACAATTTTTTGCATACCAGTTTTCATAATATCTCCTTGTTCAAGTTAGTTAACACTCTGTAAAACTTGTAGAAAGTACATATCTTTCCAGGATACTCTTTAGAGGGTATCTAAAACAAGAACCTATATTCCGTCAAGAAAAAGTTCGCCGTCTCAGGGGTGGATTCTACCTGTTTTCGGAAAAACCTTGACGTCTTAACGCAATTTTGCCAGAGTACATTTGTTGGATCAAAATATATTTTGGAGAAAGTTATGAAACAAAGGCTCCTGATAGCCACCGGAGGTGGGGATTGCCCGGGATTGAACGCCGTCATCCGGGCGATCGTCAAACGCGCCTCCTTTGAACCGGAATGGGAGGTCCTGGGAAGTATCGACGCCTTCAACGGAATACTTCTGGACCCCATGAAGATCGTGGAACTGACCCGCGAGAAAGTGGCCGGCATCCACGTCCAGGGGGGCACGATCATCGGCACCACGAGCAAGGGCGGACCGTTCTCCTGGCCCGTGCAAAATCCCGATGGCAGTTGGGAAACGGTGGACCGTTCCGAAGATTTCATGGAGCGGATCCGCAATCAGAACATCAGCGCGATAATCAACATCGGCGGGGACGGCTCGCAGCGCATCTCCCAAGGTCTTTTTGAGATGGGATGCCACATCATCGGGGTGCCCAAGACCATTGACAACGACCTTTCGGACACCGATTTTACTTTCGGGTTCCAGACCGCCGTGGAATCCGCCACAGACGCACTGGACAAGCTTGTGACCACGGCCGCCAGTCACCACCGCGTCCTGATCCTCGAAGTGATGGGGCGTTACGCCGGCTGGATCGCCCTGCACGCCTCGATCGCGGGAGGCGCGGAGGTCTGCCTCATCCCGGAGATCGAGTATGACCTCGACAAGGTCATGCAGACCCTCGAGCGACGTGTCTCTTCCGGCAAGGGCTTTGCCAATATCGTGATCGCGGAGGGGGCAAAACCGGTGGGCGGGGAAATGACCTTCACCGAAAACAATGAGCCGGGCGTCATGCAAAAACGCCTGGGCGGTGCCGGGCTGCGCCTTTCCCAAGAACTCAAGGACGCCGGCCTGGGAGTCGACATCCGGGAGACCATCCTCGGCCATCTGCAGCGGGGAGGGCGCCCCAATCCCTTCGACCGCATCCTGGCCGCCCAGTTCGGCGTTAAGGCCTTCGAGCTCGTCCTGGAGGAAAAATGGGGCCACATGGTCGCCTACCGCCACCCCAATATCATCGCCGTGCCGATCAAGGACGCCATCAAGGAATACAATTACGTCAAGCCGGATTCGAATCTGGTGCAAACAGCCCGCGGCATGGGCATCTGCCTGGGCGATTAAGAATTGGATACAGGGAACATTATGGATATGCAAACCTTTGAATACCTCTATTACAAAACCCGCGGCTACAGCCGTGAAGATATCCTCAAGGAGGCAAACCTCAGCGAGGACGAATTCGAAATGATGGAAAAGAGCCTCGTGACCGTCCTCAGGGAGATCGAGGGCGACATGCCCAAAGCCACGACCATTGGAAAGGAATTCGTGCACCTCACCCGCTATATCTACCAGGACCGCAGCGACCAGCAGCTGGGCCTGCGCCGCCCGGACGCCGTCGATCCCCGCGAAGGCGAAACCCTCCCCCTTCCCGCCACGGGAAACCTGGCCATGCCGGAGATCTCCCTGGCCCAGGCGATCGGACAGCGCCGCAGCCTGCGCAAGTATTCCCCCACGCCCTTCAGCCTGGAGGAGCTCTCATTCCTGCTCTGGGCCTCCTGCTGGGCGAGGGATTTCCGCACCAGCGAAAAAAACGAGATCACATTCCGCAACGTGCCCTCCGCCGGAAGCCGCCATCCGCTGGAATGTTACCTGCTGATCAACAACGTGCGGGAGGTCAACCCCGGTCTCTACTATTACCATCCGATCAAGCACTGCCTGGTGAGGGCAGATGAGCCCCAGACCATCGCGGAGGAGATCTACGACGGCTGCCTGCGCCAGGAGATGGTCAAAACCTCGGCCTTCACCCTCATCCTCACCGCCGTGCCCTACCGCACCGTCTGGCGCTACCAGCAGCGCGCCTACCGCTATCTCTATCTGGACGCGGGCCACGTAGGTCAGAACATCCATCTCGCCGCCGAGGCCGTGAACGCCGGGGCCTGCATGATCGGCGCTTTCCAGGACGAGGCCATGAACGACTGCCTGAAGGTCGACGGCGTCAAGGAATTTGTGATCTACATCGCCACCGTGGGGAAGAAATAACAACATAGTTTCACTTTTCACAGCCTTTTCAGATTCCGGAGGAGACGTTGCAGAGGGCATGTTAGCCTCATTTTGTTGATCCAACAAGTGCACAGATAATCCGGAACAGAAAAAAAGCTTGACACAGCTTATTTGATGTAATTTAATGATTTAACGAATTGATAACGCGTCTTTGAGAAGACATGAATCTTACAAGGAGTGACATATGATTGAAATTACAAAACATGACAATCTCGAATCTCTGGAAACAAAAATATCAAAATCCGGCCTGATAGAATTCCTGCATTCCCACCTGGACCGTTTCCGGGACAGTAAATCCGCCATTGAGAAAGCCATCGATTACGCTTTCAGCCCGGATGCCGGAAAGGGCGGATTCATTCTCCTGGCAAGCAGTGATGGCGAGATCGTCGGAGCCGTGGTGATGAACAGGACCGGGATGGACGAATACATCCCCGCCTGGCTGCTGGTCTACATCGCCGTGAACGCCAAAATGCGCGGACAGGGCATCGGCGGAAAGCTGCTCAACGCCGTAAATGACTTCTGCGAGGGGGGAATCGCCCTGCACGTCGAATATGACAACCCGGCAAAGAGGCTTTACGAAAGGGTCGGCTTCACCAGCAAGTATGCTGAAATGCGCTGGCAAAAGGGATGAATCATGGCACTCATGAAAATTCACGTAGACAGGTTGATCGATAACATCAACAAGATCTCGAACCTGATGGATGAGCATGACAAACAGTGGTCGCTCGTGGTCAAGGTGCTGGGAACGGACAGGGACGTCCTGGAGAAAATCCTGGTCAATCCCGCCATTCTCACCACCCATTCCATCGCCGTATCACAATGGAAGTCACTAAAGCTGGTAAAGGAGATCAATCCCTCCCTGCGGACCATGTACATCAAGCCTCCGGCTATCTCCAACGTGGCGAACATCGTGCGCTACGCGGACATCTCCTTCAACAGCTCGCTGTCAACCATCCAGGCACTGAGCAACCAGGCCGTGAAACAGGACAAGATCCACAAGATCCTGGTCATGATCGAGATGGGCGAGCTCCGCGAAGGCATCGCCCGCGAGGGAGTGATACCCTTTTACAAAAGTGTGTTCAGGCTCCCCAACATAGAGATCGTCGGGATCGGGACAAACCTGGGTTGCATGTATGGCATCAAACCCACATACGACAAACTTATCCAGCTGGTCCTTTACAAACAGCTGATCGATGCCACATTCAAGAAAAACCTGGAACTCGTCTCAGGCGCCAGTTCAATAACCATCCCCATACTGGAAAAAGGCAAGGTGCCGAAGGGAATGAACCACTTCAGGATCGGCGAGGCGGCTTTCCTGGGAACCAGCCCCCTGAACAACAAACAGGTTTTGGATCTGAATACCGGAGCCTTTACCTTTGAGGCCAACATCGTTGAGCTTTATAAAAAAAGTTCCCAGCCTGATGGCACGATCACAGAAGCGGCCATAGGCGACACGGCCGAGCTGGATGCTTCTGATGATGAGAAGAGATACAGGGCGATCATGGATTTTGGCGAACTGGACGTTGACCATTCCAACCTGATCCCCGAGGACCCCACCATGGAATTCTTCGGGAACAGCAGTGACCTGACTGTTTATGACTTGGGCGATAATCCGCACAATTACAAGACCGGCGATAAGGTACGTTTCCGCCTTAGATATATGGCGGTGGCCAAGATCATGTATTCCCGCTTCGTGGAGAAAAAACTGGTTTAGATTTTAACGAGCCCGTAGCGGGTTCCATTTGGCGGCGCTTTGGCTAGGCCGGTTAAGGAGCGATAGGCGTCCCCGCCTGTCAAAGACCGCAGGGTTTTCCTGGATCCCGGGTCGAAGCCCCCGATGACAGGCAAAGGCTTCTGCGAAGCCTGGCAAACGATTTAGTTTGCCGTTCCTACCCACTAAGGTTCCACCCTTTCACGAAAAGATCATGGTGATGAGGCAATCAGATTATCGGAGTTCTATCTTGTGTGTGCCTTTCCGCATTTTTTTTGTTTTTTCCCGCGTTACTCTTCCCTATCATTCCTTCCATCCTGTTCATCCCTGATCTATTGAAGTCCGTCCCTTCCCCTTCATCCGGCCAATCCGCAGGTAAACCACCGGCAACCCAAAAGCCCAAACCACCTTGTGGATTGCCGCACCTCCACCCCAGGATACCCTCAATAAAAATGTCCCCTCATCCATATATATATGAGAAAAAGGGTGGTTGGCGGAATTTTTTCTGTTTTTTTTGAATTTTTTTCTCCCGGTTTTATCAATTGATAGAATTGATTAATCCGAAAATGCGAAACACAATCCTGCGCCACGTTATCTGGATCGGTACCGCGAATTCCCGCCGTCTTCAAAAAACATTCTTAACATAATTATGTCCGAGCTATTTTATCCAGGTTCTTCATTTTGGATTTGTCCTTTGGGGAATATTTTTTTGCCATAGTGGGTATATGGCGGGTAATTGGTGAAATTGTCAAATGCGGAATCAAACCCAGCAAAATAACCTTGGGTCGCCCACAAGGGGCTCACTCCATTTATGCACGCATACGAGGGGCTTACGCACCCTCGCTATGATTGTGACGCCCCGTTGGGGCTTGTTTTGTACCGGAGCCCTCCGAAGCGTCTAAACACGTCATCCCGGACTCCGGAGCCCCCGAGACGCAACTTGTTGCGCGGTGGGGTGGTTTGATCCGGGATCCAGAACAGCCCTGAAAGGGCGACACACCATACGCAGGATTGGAATCCTGCGCTACATGGAGGTTCAGCGCCCGGGTAGCATCCCGAACCAGTTTTCGTCCGTCATGTCCGCGTCAAATTGTTTGCGGTCGCCTTCCCCGGCGATCTTTTTCCCCGCTTCCAGAGCCAGGTCGTAATAGCGCTGAAATTCATCCTTGTTCTGATGCAGGGCCATGACCCGGGCCATGGCTTCATAGCAATAGGCCAGGTCCCAATCCGTGGGATTGATCTCATCCTTGAGCCGCATGACCTCGTTGGCGTGGTAAAGCGCTTCCTCTTTGTGTTCCAACAGGGTGTAAACATGGCAGATCATCCACTTTCCGCGGAGGATGTTTATGGGCTGGCCGATCTGGCGCCAATGCCAGAGCGAGGCATGCACCATGTCGATCAGGGCGGCCGTTTCATCTGCGGTCCGGTCCTGCTTTAGCAAAAGGTCCCAGCTCTGGTTAAAGAGGTCAACTGCCAGTTTCTGATGCAGTTCAGTCATTGCGTCCTCCCTTTGCCCTGCCTGCGCGAAAAGCGGCATAACCGCCGGTACAGACAGGCATAGTGTGATCAAAATGATCAGGATTTTGTTTTGAATCATCATTATCTCCCATACAGTGCTGCATTCAGCCAGGAAAGTGGATTTCTGTCAATGGAAAACCCGCAACAATTAGGCCAAAGAAAACCGGCGAAGTTGTCTCCGCCGGTTAATCGTCAATGGCCGCAATTTCTTATTGTTGTTCGGCCAGTTTTTTATACTGCAGATATCTTTCCTTGAAGAAGGTTTTCGCCCCCTCCTGGTATTTTTTCGCGTTTTCCGGGAAGATCCGTTCCAACGAGGAATAGCGCCCTTCACTGGCCAGAAACTCCTCAACGCTCATGGTCGGCTCCCGGCTATCCAGGTTGAGAGGATTCTTACCCTCTTCCTTGTTGAGCGGATTATAGCGATACAGAAGCCAGTATCCGGCTTTCACGGCGTCCTTTTCGTGTTGTTGGGCCTGGGACAGATCATAACCGTGATTGATGCAGGGGGCGTAGGCGATGATGATCGAAGGTCCGGGATATGCCTCGGCCTCGAGCATGGCCTTGAGGGCCTGCGCCTTGTTCGAGCCCATGGAGATGGCGGCCACGTAGACGTAGCCATAGCTCATCAGCATCATGCCCAGATCCTTTTTGTTGGTTGGCTTGCCAGCTTCGGCAAAACGGGCTATCGATCCGAGCGGGGTCGCCTTGGAGGCCTGGCCGCCGGTGTTTGAATAGACCTCGGTATCCAGCACGAAGATATTGATGTTCTTATTGGAGGCCATCACGTGGTCCACCCCGCCAAAGCCGATGTCGTAGGCCCAGCCGTCACCACCGATCGACCAAATGGACTTTTCAACGAAGTAATCCTGCAGCTCAACCACCCTTCTAAAGAGGGGGGCGCAGCCCTCACAGGCAGATTTCCGGGCTTCGGGAAGCAGGGATCTGATCTTTTCCGCGTTGTCCTTGGCGGCCTGGTCCGTGTCGTTCCAATGCTCCAGCGCGTAATTGAACGCGTCTTTCAGTTTGGGATCGATCTCCTTGTCCTTCAATTGCTCCAGGGCATGCCTGAGCAGTTTGCGGTTCGAATCCACCGCCAGGCGCATCCCGAATCCGTATTCCGCGTTGTCCTCAAAGAGGCTGTTCGCCCAGGCGGGGCCTTTGCCGTCTTTGTTCTTGGTATAGGGAATGGTCGGGAACGTGCCTCCCCAGATGGAGGAACAGCCGGTGGCGTTGGCAATGATCATGCGGTCGCCAAAAAGCTGCGTCAGGAGCTTGATGTAGGGTGTCTCGCCACATCCGGCGCAGGCTCCGGAAAATTCCAGCAAAGGTTGCTTGAACTGGGAACCCTTGACGTTGCTTTCCTTGAAACTGGCCATCACATCGGAGGGCAGGGCATCAAAGAACTCATAGTTGTCTTGTTCGCCCTTTTCGCGCTCCTCCTCGATCGGCTTCATCACCAGGGCTCCCTTGGGGCATTCATTCACGCACGCCTTGCAGCCCTGGCAATCGTCGATATAGACTTGGATCTTGTATTTGTAACCTTCCGCGCCCGTGGCGGGCAGGGTGTTGAAGGTCTCGGGGGCGTCCTTGAGATCCTCTTCCTGCATCAATTTGGCGCGGATGGCGGCATGGGGGCAGACAAACGAGCACTGGTTGCACTGTATGCAGTTCTCAGAGATCCAATGCGGCACAAAGGGGGCGACACGGCGCTTTTCCAGTTTTGCGGTCCCGCTGGGGACGTATCCGTCATAAGGCATCTGGGAGACCTTCACCTTGTCGCCTTCCTCCCTCATGAAGGGCTCGATGACGTTTTTGATGAAATCATCCGCGTCATCGGGAACAAGTTTCTTGCGCGGAGCGTATTGCTCGGGCAGGGAGGATGGAATCTGGATCTCCTTGAGCGCTTCGTTCACCTTGTCCACGGCGTCGAGGTTCATTTTTACCACCTCATCGCCTTTTTTGCCATAGGTCTTGTGGATGGATTCCTTGATGAGTTCCATCGCCTCGGAGCGTTCCAGGATCCCCGAAATGAGGAAGAAAGCGGTCTGCATCACTGTATTGATGCGCCCGCCGAGGCCGACCTCTTCGGCGATCTTCAGTCCGTCGATGTTGTAAAACTTGATCTTGCGGTCGATGATGGTCTTTTGCATGTCCCGGGTGAGGTGATGAAAGGCCTCTTCCCTGCCCCAGTTGGAATTCAAAAGGAAAACCCCGTTTTCCTTGATGCCGCCCAGGATATCGAACCTGCCGATGAAAGCCTGGTTGTGGCAGGCCACGAAATCTTCCTTGGTCACCAGATACTGGCTGTGGATCGGGCTTTTGCCAAAGCGCAGGTGGGACCTTGTGGTGCCGCCGCTCTTTTTGGAATCGTATTGGAAATAGCCCTGCACGTGCATGTCCGTGTGGTCGCCGATGATCTTTATGCTGTTCTTATTGGCGCCCACGGTTCCGTCCGAGCCCAGGCCCCAGAATTTGCAGCTGATGGTCCCTTCCGGCACGGTGTCGATCTCTTCGTCCAAAGGCAGACTGAGATTGGTGACATCGTCCTCGATGCCCACCGTGAATCCATGAAATCCCCTGTCCATGAGATGTTTGAAAACAGCGAGCACCATGGTCGGCGTGAATTCTCTGCTGGAAAGGCCGTAACGCCCGCCGATCACAAAGATCCCGGGCTTGTCCCGGAGTGCCGTAACGACGTCCAGATAAAGCGGTTCGCCGATCGAACCCGGTTCCTTGGTTCTATCGAGCACGGCGATGCTCTTCACGCTGTCCGGAAGAGCCGCCAGGAAATGCTGAGTGCTAAATGGGCGGTAAACGCGGACCTTGATCAGTCCCAGTTTCATGTTGCGCTTAGCGTTCAGGTACTCCACGGTTTCCTGGATCGTTTCGCAGCCGCTGCCCATGGCAACTAACACCTGTTCAGCCTGGGGATGGCCCACGTAATCAAAGAGATCGTAGTTGCGCCCGCTCTTGTCGCCCACCTCTTTCATCGCTTCCGCGATCAGCTTGGGGGCTTCCTGGTAATACTTGTTCACGGTCTCACGACCCTGGAAATAGACATCCGGCGCTTCCTGGCCGACCTTCACCCGGGGTTTTTCCGGATTCAGGGCCCGCCCGCGGAAGGCCTCCACCAGGTCCATGTCATTCATTTCCGCCATGGTCTCGTAATCTATGACATCGATCTTCTGCAGTTCATGGGAGGTGCGGAAGCCATCGAAGAAAACCAGGAAAGGTATCGAGGTTTTCATGGTGGCCAGTTGCGCCACCAGGCCGAGGTCCATCACTTCCTGGACACTGTTGGCCGCGATCAGGGCAAAACCCGTGTTGCGCGCGCTCATCACGTCCGAATGGTCACCAAAGATCGAGAGGGACTGGCAGGCCAGGGAACGCGCCGTAACGTAAAAGACAGTGGGCAGCATCTCGCCGGCGATCTTGTGCATGTTCGGCAACATGAGCATCAGACCCTGCGAGGCTGTGAAAGTGGTGGTCAGGGCACCGGCGGAAAGTGAACCATGCACCGCGCCGGAAGCTCCGGCCTCGGATTGCATTTCGATCACGTCCACCGTTGTGCCGTTGATGTTCTTCCTGCCTTGCGCGGCCCAGGCATCGGCAAGCTCACCCATGTTGGAGGAGGGTGTGATGGGATAGATGGCCGCCACTTCGGCAAAAGCGTAGGCAACGTGCGCCGCGGCGGTATTGCCATCCATTGTGGCTTTCTTATTCTTGGCCATTTGATAACTCCTTATATCTTCAATATATTTACTCAATTTAAGTCATTACTTTTTACATCCCGGTTTGTGTCAACCAAATTCCTTGCAGACCATAACCTAAGCCCAAAGAACATACTCAAGTGTTAATGCCAGCAGTATGAAAAATGTAACCGATATAACTTGCAATAATTTGCCTGTTGCAAAAAAACCCCGCCCAAGAGGTAAGTTTCCTGGCTCGAATCCTTCCCAGGGGATTTGTTTTATCTTATTATCGATGTTTGATGGGAAAATTATCCTTGCTGGATCATTTGTCTTGTTCTTCCGGCAGCATGACCACCGTCAGTTTGTTCTTCTCGAAATCAACGTATTGACGTGCCGCGGTGACCAAAATGTCCTTGTTTAACCGGCTGATATGTTTCGGTATGGACAGAAAGTCCTGCAAAGGCAGCCCCCGCCATACGTGGTTTTGGATCCGGCCCAGCCAATAGCGGTTTGAATTGATGTCCTCTTCAAATCTCTGCTGCAGTGTGGCACGGGCGGCAACAACGTATTTCTCGTCCAGATTTCCCGCCCTGATGCTGTCCAGAGTGGCAAAAATTGCCGTGTTGAGTTCATCGACCCGGGCCGGTGAACAGGCCATGAACGTAAGCAAGGCATACTTGGGGTCGGGAAGATCATTTATCTGGAAGGAAGCCTGGATCATGTATACGCCGCTGAGTTCCTCGCGTATGTTTTCGCGCAGTTTTTCGTTCAAAACGTGCTCCAGCCCGTCAAGGAGCACCTGGTTCTGCACACTGTGCGAATAATCGCCGCCAGTAATGTGCGCCGCGAAACAGCGGTCCGTGGCTCCCTTGTGGAATCGCACCTCTTTTATTCCCCGGGAGGTCTCCACACCCACATCCCTGGGTTGTTCCTCTCTATTGCTGCCCGGTAGATTCGCCAGATATACCTGGCAGTATTCCCTCACTTTCTCCTCGTCGAAATTGCCCACTATGATGAAGCTGAAATCCGAGAAATCCGCGAACCGGTCTTGGAACAATCTCTCCAATTCAGATATCTTCACCTCATCGAGGTTGAACTCGGCCAGAGATTTAAGGTAGGGATGGCCACCATACATCTCGGAGGACATCCTGCGGAAGAAAACGTTCATGGGCTCAAGTTCCTGGTTTTCCAGTATCGTCTTGGTGCGCTGGACATAGGTTTGAAAATCCTGGGCGTCAAAACGGGGATTCGTGCCGTATTGATGGACAAGCTGGAACATCAGCTCCAGATCGCTCGGGGAACAGGAAGCTCTGAACCCCTCATTGGCAAAGTTCAACGTCAGGGACGCGTCCGCAACCTTGCCGACCAGGGCCTTGTCCAGGGAGACGGCATCGAAATTGCCAAAGCCGGATTCCTCAAAATAACCGGAAACAAGTTTTGCCGCAGGGACCTCATCCTCGCTGAATTGGGAGATGCCCCCGGGGCTGACGGCACTCAACAGAACCTCGTCATTCTTAAAATCGGTCTTTTTGCTGTAGACCTTCACCCCATTGGCCAGCGCCCATATCCGGACCCCGGTTTCAGGATCATAACTTTCATCCGTCACAGGTCTTGGTTGGGGAATTTCTGAGACGATCGGCTCATCTACGGTCTTGTCCACATAAGGCTCTAACTCAAGTGTGCTGGTGGTTCTGGCAATTTCCAGCAACCTTTCCTCGGAAGGATAGGATACCCCTTCTTTTTCTGGCGCTCCGATCGCGATGAAAATGTTCTTTTCCTGGATCAGGTCCGTAACAATGGAATTAACCTCTTCGATGCTGATCGTCTCAATCAGGGCCGGGACCAGCTGGTAAGCCTGCTCCGGCGAAATATAAGCATAGTGATTGGCAATGGCGTCGATAATGCTCCAGGCGATCTCCAGCGATTCCCGCGTATCCTTCTCCGCGAGGCTCTTTTCCACCCGGCGTTGAAGATCGATCTTGGCGCGCCCGAACTCCGTGACCAGAAATCCATGCCGCTGCACCCTTTCGGCTTCCTTCAGGACGGTGGACAGCGCTTCCTCGGATTTTCCTTCCGTGAAGAGGGCATAAACTGAGGCAGTGGACATCGTCCTCAGCATCGGATATTCAAAGGCGCCCACGTAGGAAAAGGGCGGATCGGGTTTCTTGCTGTGCTCTTCCAGCCGGGTGTTGAGCATATTGTAAAACAGATCGCGTTTCAAGCTTTCGCGGTAATCCCCGACGGTTTGAACAGGCTGAACCTCTTTTTTCCACATCACGTTGAGCACGTTGCGCGAATACTCTCTGTCTGTCGCCACCACGGCCTGGGGCTCAATATTGTCCGGGACTGTGAATTCCTCACGGGGACGCGGATCTTCCCGGGCGGGTATCGCGCCGAAGTATTCCCGCACCAGAGCCAGCATGTCCTGGGGTTCAAAATCCCCCACGATCACCACGCTCTGCAGGTCCGGGCGATACCAGTCCTGGTAAAAACGCTTGATCGTGTCATGCTCAAAGCCGCTGATGACCTCATAGGTGCCGATGGGAGCCCGCTCGGCGTAACGCGATCCGGCGAGGAAGACGGCGTTCTGGGCGTCGCGGACGCGGCTGGCGGCGTTCTGACCCATGCGCCATTCCTCGATGATCACTCCCCGTTCTCGTTCGATCTCATCAGGATCAAAACTCAGCTGGTGGGCCATGTCCGAAAGGATCAAAAGCCCCTGGCGCAATTTGGCCTCATCATCTGTGGGTATCTTGAAGGTGTAGGCGGTGAAATCGTAACTGGTCATGGCGTTCAGGCCATTGTAATAGCCCATCCCGATGGAGGAAAGGTATTCCACGACCTCGGATCTGGCAAAATTCCTGGTGCCGTTGAAGGCCATATGCTCAGTAAAATGCGCCAGGCCGCGCTGGTCCTCGTCCTCGTCCACGGACCCCGCCTCCACGTAAAGCCTCATTTCGGCGATATTGGCGGGTTTGGGGTTGCGCATGATATAATAGCTCATGCCGTTGTCCAGCTGGCCGGAAAGCAAGTCTGGATCTTGCGGCAGGGGTATGCTTCCCATGTCCGCTGGCTGGCCCCTAAGGGCAGTCGTTATCAATAGCGTAAGTGCCACGCATAGCAGGATCTTGTTCAATCTCATTTATCAGTTTCTCCAATCAATATCTTATTCTTCCGGATCTTCCAGGCTCACCAGGAACTGCTCATCCTCCTGGATAATGTTGGTATCGTCACCGAAGGAGTGGGTGGCCTCATCCTCCGTTTCGAGGACGGCCAGGTAGTAAAAATTGTTGTTCGGCGTGGCGTAGTTCACGCAGAGGAATTTGAACTGGCCGGGTTCAATGCGCCCCAGATCCGCCACGAATGAGGACGCCACGAAGTTATGGCGGAAAAGCTGCGCGCTCACGATCGCCTGGCTGGAATTGTTGACGACCTTGAAGCTGGCGCGGTTGGGATCGATGAAGGCATTGGTGGTCTCACCCACTTTTATCTTCACGGTGGTGGAATCCGTGTAGGCCTCCTCATAATGATCCCAGATCTGGTAGGTTTCCCCGATCATCCGGACGCCGATCTCTTTCTCCACGCCCGGATTGAAGATATGTTGCTTCTCAGTGTCGACAGAGAAGATTTCCTCTTCGCCGCCGGGTATGATGACCTCATCCGCATCCTCCACAGCAATATATAGCGGAAATGAAGTCCGGTTGATCACACGGAATTCCCCGCCGGACTGGCAGGCTACCAAAAATACCAGAGCTGCCAAAAGCAGCAGGTAAAAAGTTATCTTTTTCATGATCTTTCCTCTTTTGGGATATTCAAATCCTGCCGGTCAAATATGCGTCAAGGATAATCTGCCGCACCCCCGCGATTTCAGACTATTTCGAAGATAAGGTCCTCTTTGTCTAAGGGTTCAGGGCTGAATGTGTATGCCGCTTTGACCAACTCCGCCACTTCCTCCGCCCGGGAAAGGTCATTGGCGTGGATCTCGCCCATGGGTTCACCCTTTTCGAGGCGGTCTCCCACCTTGGGCATGAGCAAGGCCCCGGCGCCGTAATCTATCTCGCCCGTAACCTTCATCCTGCCTGCTTTGATACGGACCAGGGCATAGCCGATGGCGCGGGAATCGATGCTTTGCACATAGCCGTCCTGGGGAGCCAGGATGGGTATTTTGTGCTTTGTTTTGCCCAAAAGACTGTAATCTTCCAGCACACGCGGATCCCCGCCCTGGGCCGTGATGATCTCCTGGAGTTTTTGCAAGGCTTTGCCGCTTTTCACGGCGGAATCTATCATTTTCAAGGCCGCATCCTCGGAATCCGCCAGACCCCCACTCAGAAGGAGCTGCGACACCAGGACGGTGGTGAGGACGCCCGTGTCTTTCAAGGGATTTCCCTTCAGGTATTCTATCGCCTCCACCATCTCCAGTCCGTTGCCCACGGCAAGCCCCAGCGGCGAATTCATGTTTGAGAAGACGACCCTCACCTTTTGGCCAAAACTTTCCCCGGTGGAGATGAGGAGCTTCGCCAGTTCTTTTGCCTTCTTTATGTCGGGCATGAAAGCGCCGCTGCCGATCTTGAGGTCGATCACCAGGTGCTTGACCCCTTCGGCGATCTTTTTGCTCATGATGCTGGCCGTGATCAGCCCGGGGCTTTCCACGGTGGCGGTCACGTCCCGCAGGGAATAGATCTGGCGGTCTGCCGGAACGAGCTCGTCGGATTGCCCCACCAGCGCGCAGCCGTGTTTTTCCACCAGGTTCTTGAATTCGTTTATGCCATATTGGACCCGGAAGCCGGGTATGGATTCCAGCTTGTCCAGCGTGCCACCCGTGTGTCCCAGTCCACGTCCGGATATCATGGGGATGGTGAGCCCCAGGGAGGCCGCGATGGGCGCAAGCATCAGGCTGATCTTGTCTCCCACCCCGCCGGTGGAATGCTTGTCCGCCACCACCAGCTCGTCGGAAAAGGAAAGAGTCCTGCCGCTGTCTATGTAATTTTGGGTGAAGGCCGCGATCTCATCGTCTTCGATGCCCGTGAAAAAGATCGCCATGCACAGCGCGCTCATCTGGTAATCCGGGATGCTGCCATCCAGAAAACCCTTGATAAAGAAAGTTATCTCATCGGGTGAAAGCTTCTCCGCGTTGCGTTTTGCCAGTATGATCTCCACTGGATTGAATTTTTGCATAAGGTTTCCTTTAGTTTACCAACAGTTTCTCACGGATGTAGCCGCTGAACATGTCCATCACCCAGACCACGATGGCGATCAGCCACATTATCAGCCCCACGTTTCGCCAGGCAAGCATCTGCTGCTGTTGGAAAAGGGCCAGCCCGATCCCGCCGCCGCCCACGAAGCCGACGATGGTGGCCATGCGGACATTTATGTCCCAGCGGTAGATCGTGAACGCCAGATACGGCGCCAGGATCTGCGGCGTGACGGCATAGCGCCAGACCTGGAGCGTTGATGCGCCAGTGGCCCGGACCGCTTCGACCGGCCCGGGATCTATGTTCTCGATCTGCTCTGAATAGAGCTTGACCAAAGCCGCGATGGAATGGATCCACAGCGCCAGCATCCCGGCGAAGGGCCCGATCCCCACCCAGACGCAGAAGATTATCGCCCAGACGATCGCCTCGATGGAGCGGAAAATCGTGGAAATGGTGCGGATCGCCACATAGGCAAGCTTGCCCGGCAGGGTTGAATACATCAGGTTCTTGGCCGCGAAAAAACTGAGGATGAAGGCAAAGGGGATGGCGAAGACCGTCGCCAGCAGAGCCAGGTAGATCGTCTCCATCAAAGCGGCAAGCATCGGCACAAGCTGATCGAAATTGGGATTGAAGATGCCCTTCAGGATGCTCTGCGTATTGGCCGCCTGGGTCAGAAAATCAAGCGGTTTCACCTCCACGATCACCCAGCCGACGATGAAGCTGACCCCAATGCCCAGAACCGTCTCCGCTTTCCATGAAACACCTTTCCTGCCTTGCGCAAGACCTGCTATCCTGCCTCCGACGGAGTGTTTCATAAGGCCGGTCGCCAGCGCCAGAACAGCCGGCGCTCCCAGAATTGTCCACCCCGGGACGCTTATCTCTGCCAGCCGGAAAAGAAGCCAGGCCGCGCAGCCGGCTACGTAGAGCCAGAAAAGGTATTCGATCAGGCATGCCTTGAGATATTTCATGGAAGTTAGGCTTTACAGCAGGCTTAAACAGTCAAGAAATTTTTTCCCTATGCACACCCAATTCATAACGATAAATTCGACAGATACTCCATGCTGACAGCTTATACATTCAATTACCACTCTTAATGCGCCTTACAATCCCAATAACAGCAAGGCATGGCAACTAAATCGGGAATGTGGGTCAATCATCCAGAACAGCTTTGATCTGGTAAAAGCCCTGGCCCAGAGACGCGGCTCCAGAATGGAAATAATAAAGGCCTTGCACAGCATCCAACCATTCATATTGGCCATAAGGATCAGAACCACAGAAATAGACATCGTAAAATGAGGTTGAAATGGCTCCACCTTCGGTATCCTGGGTAACCGGATCCCATTGCAGGAGAACGCCGCCCTGATCCATTTCAATGCAAAGATTCTGGGGAGGAAGCGGAACCGGAAGGGCTGCCGGAACCGAGAATTTTGCCACATAAGTGTCACAGCTTCCCGCGGAGGAAACTATCACATCTCCAAAATCCGCCGTTCCATAGAATTGGCCGGTGATATACAGGTTCCCATCGATCCCTATGCAAATGCCATAGGAGCGGTCGGGAGACGTGCCCCCCGCTCCCTGGGCCCAAAGCCAGTTTCCGGATGGATCAGCCCCGGCAATGAAGATATCATTGCTGCCGAAACTGTTTATTGCCTGGGATCCGAAATCCGCCGCGCCGACGAAATCACCCGTGACGTAAACATCACCCCAGGAACCCAGGGCAATGCCATAGGAACTGTCCGTGCCCGTTCCGCCCGCGCTGTTCGCCCACATCCAGTTGCCT
>CAYRVG010000091.1:0-9593 GCA_964427765.1 uncultured Candidatus Cloacimonadota bacterium | reverse complement strand
GAAGTGCACAATACGATCCTGAAACCCGAAACCGGGAAAACCGAAAAACAGATTCAGGAATATATCAAGAAGAAGAAGGAAAGCAGGAAAGTCGATTGGATGCCCGCCACATTGGAGGGCTGCGTCGTCCGCATAACGGATACCATTGCCTACATCGGCCAGGACATCGAGGACGCCATACGCTACAATATCCTCAAGCGGGAGGAAATTCCCAAAGAGGTGAAAGAAAAACTTGGTAACACGAATAGCCAGATCATCGAAACCCTGATCAAAAGCGTGATCGTAAACAGCTATGAAAAAGATTGGGTCTCTTTCGACGATGAGACCTCGCACGCCCTGCTGGAACTCAAGAAATTCAACTACAAACGCATCTACACGGACGAAAACGTCAAGAAATCCAACGAGATAATCTACCGCACCATGGGCATCATGTTTCAGAAGTATCTGGACGACATAAAAAAAGGTAACAGCAGTTCAAAGGTTTTCAAGCATTTCCTGAACCACAAGGCCACTGAATACCGGGATGGATTCTCTCCGGCAGAACAGGTGAGGGATTTCATTGCCACGATGACCGATCGCTATTACAATGAGGAGATAAAGGATTACCTTCTGCCCTGGAAATGGTAACCGTCCCTTTTCTTCCTTTTCCCCGATTCGCCCACAACCCACCCACAACCGCCTGACTTTTCGCTGAGCCAGAGGGTACTTAGCGGGAGGTGATCAAATTGCCGGCGGGCTGGGGATCAGATCGATATCATCTGATGTTTCAGTGGGAGGTATCCTCGTATTCGTCCAGTTTTTTATAATGCCAGCTGAGCAGGATCCTGTCCAAGGCGGTCACGATGCCAAACATCACCATGCTGAGCAGGATGATCACAAAGATCGCGGCAAAGACGTGGGCGGTGCGGAAAGATTTTGTCGAACGGGTCAGATAAATACCCAGCCCGGCGTTTCCACCCAGCCATTCCCCGATCACGGCACCCATCACGCTGTAGGTGGCCGCCAGCCTCAATCCCGTGAAGAAATTTGGCAGGGAAGCGGGGATCTTGAGCAGACGGTAGATCTTCCAGTTTCCTGCCCCCATTGATTTCAGCAGCATTATCTGCTCCATGGAGACCTGTTTCAAGCCGTCAAAAAGCCCCAGGGCGATGGGGAAGAAGCAGACCAGCACCACGACGAAGATCTTGGCTGGGATACCGTATCCAAACCAAAGCACGATGAGCGGTGCAATGGCAATTATGGGCACGGTTTGCGAAACTACCATGTACGGATAGAGTATCTGCCGGATGATCTTCGAACTGTGCATCGCCATCGCGGTCGTCACACCCAGCAATGTGGCCAAAAACAGGCCGCTGACACTTTCCCAGAGAGTTGGTTTAAGATGATGCCAGATCAGATCCAAATGCTCTTTAAAGACGTCCAATACGTCAAGTGGAGCAGGAAGAACCCAAAAGGCGATTTTGGCTTTTGAGCCCAGGATCTGCCAGAGGAGGATCAGGAATAACAGAAAGAGAGAGGGCAGAACGTATCTTGAAAGGCGTTTTTTCATTCTTTGCCGAGGAAGCGCAATTCGGTTTCCAGCTTGACGCCGAAACGTTCAAAAACTGTTTTCTGGACGTGGTGGATAACCCTCAGGACGTCTGCCGCGGTTGCCGCTCCGAGATTCACTATGAAGCCGCAATGCTTGTCCGAAACAGCCGCGTCACCGATCCTGTAACCGCGCAGACCGCAATCATCAACCAGTTTGCCCGTAAAATGCCCTTCCGGACGCCTGAAAACGGAACCGCCACTGGGAACATCCATTGGCTGTTTATCCCAACGCCGTCTTTCCAGTTCAAGCATGCGTTCGTTGATCCTCTCCGGTTCGTCTTCACGTAAACGGAAAACGCTGCTCAGATGAATGAAATTGCGTTTCTGGAAGATGCTCGAACGATAGGAAAATTCGTGTTCCGCAGCCTGGAGATGCCTGACGGGATCTGAGGAGTGCAGTTCTTTTAGTTCCGGCACCAGATATTTGCTGCAGTGGAGGATGTCCTTGATCTCGCCGTCATAGGCACCGGCATTCATAAAAACCGCGCCACCAACACTGCCGGGTATCCCGGAAGCGAATTCAAGCCCCGCCAAACCACCATCCCGCGCATATTCACATAGTTTCCTGAGTTTGGTTCCGCAGTAGGCGCTGATATAATTCTCATCGCGACTGATCTTGTTCAGTCCCGCAGTATGGATGATAAGACCTTCAACGCCTTTATCGCTTATAAGTAAATTAGATCCCCTTCCCAATATAAAGTAATTTATTTTATTTAATATAGTAAAATCAAGTATATCAATAAGTTGTGATATACTTTCAGGTGTAAAGAAAACCTCAGCCGGTCCGCCAATTTTAAAGCTGCAATGCTTGCTCAAGGGCTCTCCTAAGCGGATGACACCTTTCTCCACCAGCTCCGGGAAACGTGATCTAAAGAGTTTTTCCAGGGTTTCCTCCCGGGGACAGATTTAAAAAGTGGGTGACTTCGTTGAGCAGTTCCAACTCGCTTGTGAGTTCCAGGGATCTTGTGGGGAGGACCTTTTTAAAATATTCGCCATAACGTTTACGCGAAACACGCGAATCCATGATGAGCACAACTCCGCGGTCGGTCTTGCTGCGGATGAGCCGGCCGAATCCCTGGCGCAGCCTGAGCAGGGCGTTGGGCAGCATGTAGTGCATGAAGGAATCCTTGTTTTCGCGTTCCAGTTTATCGATATAAGCTTCAACTATCGGGTCTGAGGGAACCTGGAAGGGCAGTTTGAAGAGGATCAAAAGCGAAAGTGATTCACCCTGGATGTCAACCCCTTCCCAGAAAGAGTTTGTACCCAGTAAAACGGCGTTTTTATGGCTCTTGAATTCTTCGAGGATGGTGGAGCGGTTGGCGCCTTTTCCCTGGGCGAAGAAGGGGCGTTTGCTGTGGTAGAGGGTTTCGCCCAGATGATCGTATACGTTGTTCAGGTCCCGATAGCTGGTGAATAGGATCATTGTGCCCACGTTGGTTGAGGTCACCAGCTGTTCCAGGCATCCCAGGGCCTGGTTGGCAAAGAACTTGTCTTTATGTTCGGGAAGGAAACTTCCCACCATAAGCCTGGATTGCGAGTTGAAATCGAAAGGGGAATCCACGATTATGGCCTTTATCTTATCTTCCGGGACGAGGCTCAGCCCACTCTGTCCAAAAAAGTATTTGAAAGAACCGCGCAGGGCAAGGGTCGCGGAGGTGAAAACAATGCTGGGCACCACTGTGTAAAGGGCTTTCTGCAGATGATCGGAAACATCGACCGGGGCGTAACATAACAGCGAAGTAGGTACTTTGCTGTCGGGCCTGTAGCTCTCTATCCAAAGCGCGTAGTTGTTGAGGTCGGGATTCTCCACACAGAGGATGTTGAATTCAGTTTCAAGAGCACGCATTAGGTAGGAATTCAAGTTTTCACCCAACGCGTCGTAACTGGGGATCTGTTTGCTATTCAGGGAGTTGAAGAGATTGGAGAGAGCCTGCAGGTCCTTGATGAAATTCTTCCAGGCCGTGACCAGGTTACCGACCATTTTATAGAGTCCGGGGAAATCCTCAGTATCCTTGATGCGCAGTTTGCTGTAAGAATTGGCCTCCGCGCAGAGCTTCGCGGCCTCCGTGAAAAGATCGAGGAGGATCTTGCGCAGGTCCTTGATCTTTTCGGCGAGGTTCTTGCTCAGGTGCGAGGCGTGTTCCACAGCGCTTTTTGGCGCGGCGCTCTTGGCCAGGGTTTGCTCAAGCAGGTGCAAAAATCCAGTTTTCTTTCTCTTTTGGCTGGAATCAAGCTGGTTCAGCAGGTTTATCGTGTTGAGGTATCCCAGCTCGAATCCGAGAATTTTCGAGGCCGTCATCATAAGGTTATGGGCTTCATCGACCACTAGGTAGCTGTATTCGCCCAGGGTGGAATTATCCATTCTGAGGTCTGCCAGAAGCAGGGAATGGTTCGTAACGACCACGGATGAATCCTCAATGTGCTTGCGCAGTGACATCACGTAGCATTTTGAAGCGTGGGGGCATTTCTTACCCCTGCAGGTATAGCGGTCCGAGCAAACTTTCTGCCAGGTCAGGCTGAAGCGGCTGCGATCGAAGGATGAGTTTTCGGAAATGTCCCCGGATTTGGTTTGATACTTCCAGATGAAAAGATACAGCAGGGCTTGAGCTTCCCAGGGTGTTATGCCCCGGCTTTGTTCCATGAGGAATTCTTCCCAGCGGCGTTCACAGACATAATTTTCCCTTCCCTTCACCAACACTGCTTTGAAGGGGAGAGGCAGCATTGTTTTCAGTTGGGGCAGATCCTTGTAAAAAAGCTGGTCCTGCAGGTTCTTGGTGTTTGTGGAAACCACAACTTTCGTATTGTGCCGGTTGGCAAAGGAAATGGCCGGAACCAGGTAGGCGAAGGATTTTCCCACCCCTGTTCCCGCTTCCACGGCGAGATGTTTCTCGTTTTTGAAGCAGGTATCCACCTCTCTAGCCATTTCGAGCTGGCCGGAGCGAAATTCAAAATTGGGGAAATGTTTTGAGAGTACTCCATCCTGGCTGAAAACTTCGTCAATGCTGATCCTGGCTGTTGTATTTGCCTTGTGCTCAAGAACGTTGGGCCTGGCCAGATCAGGGATATGGGGCTTTTTGCCGATCAAAACGTAACGGCGCTGGTATTCCACTATCCTGTACAGGAAATCGTAGAGAGTATCATCCAGTTGTGCCTGTTTGCTGAGGTCAAGAAGCCGTGCGTTGACGAGCAGGGGAAAGTGATCCAGGATGTAATCGCCCATCAGAACGAGCAATTGCCCCGTGGCCAAGGCATCAGCTCCTGCGCGGTGGGCGTTTTCCAGCGTTATTCCGAAATCCTTGACGAGAGTGGAAAGCTTGTGGTCTGTGGCATAAGGAAGGTAAACTCTGGAAATATCGACTGTATCCCAGGATTTCCCGGTTAAAATGTCCCCGCCTTGGAGGGCGGAATGATGGTTGATGAAGCCAAGGTCAAAACCGACGTTGTGCCCCACCACCACGTCGTTTCCCACAAAAGCAAGGAAATCCCGGAGCGCGGAGCGGGCATCCGGAGCGTTTTTCAGGTCCTCGGGCTTGATGTGCGTGAGGAACTGGATGAATTTTGGCATATCCCCGCGAGGCCTGACCAGGGTTGAAAACCTCTCCTTTTCCCTGCCGGCTTCAAAGCGGATCGCGGATAGCTCGATTATCTCATTGACGTTGAAATTGAGTCCGGTGGTTTCTGTATCGATGGCAACGAAATTCAGCCCCTTTCTGAAGGGAGGTATGCTCTTGTTTTCCATTTAAATGCCCGTATCAGTCCTCTTCCTTGTACAGGTTGTGGCGTTTGAGTTTCTGGATCAGCCCCTGGCGGGAAATGCCCAGCTCTTTCGCGGCCTGGGTCTGGTTCCAGTCCTGCGCTTCCATCGTTTCGAGTATCATTTTGCGTTCGAGTTCCTCCATCGCACCCTTCAGTGTCCTGCGCCCGGAAAGGATACTGATGGTCTTCTTGTTCTCAATGTAGCTGCGCACTTCCTCAGAGAGATCCGAACTCTTGATGAAAGCACCGTTATCGACGAATGTGACGGCCCTCTCGATCTCGTTTTCCAGCTGCCTTACGTTACCCGGCCATTCATAGGTCTCCAGGGTTTTCATCGCTTCGTCGGAGATGCCCTGCACCTTTTTGTTCATCCTGGTATTGTATTTATCCAGGAAATGGATCGCCAGAAGAGGAATATCCCCAACCCTGTCTTTCAGGGGCGGAACCACTATGCGGATCACGTTCAGGCGATAGTAAAGGTCCAGCCTGAATGTTCCGGCCTTGACCTTTTCCTCCAATGAGACGTTTGTGGCGCAGACCACCCTGACGTTCACTTTTTCCGTTTTGGTGGCCCCCACCCTCTTGATCTCTCCTTCCTGCAGGAAACGCAGCAGTTTTGCCTGCGTGCTCTGGCTGATGTCCGCTATCTCATCGAGGAAGAAGGTCCCGCCGTCGGCAATTTCAAACAGGCCCTTTTTGTCATACGCCGCACCGGTGAAAGATCCTTTCACATGCCCGAAGAGCTCGCTTTCCAGGAGGGTTTCGGGCAGAGCACCGCAATACTGGGCCACGAAGGCTTTGTTCCGACGGTTGCTGCTGTAGTGCAGCGCCCTGGCAATGAGTTCCTTCCCTGTCCCGCTCGGCCCTTCCAGCAGCACTGTGGTGGGGGTGTCCTTCACTTTTTCGATGATCTCGAATATCTTTTTCATTTCCGGGCTGGTGCCGATGATATTGGCATATAGATTGCCGGAATGGAGTTGCTCGCGGATGATGGAGTGGGTCTTTTCCAGGCTCGCGGAACGGATGTTTTCGATGATCACGATCGCCTGGTTGCAAAGCGAACTGAGTAGATTGATTATCCGCTCCGAGAAATAATGCGCGCCGCTTTTACTGAAGAGCAGCACCACTCCCATCACGTCCTTGCGGATGGACATCGGAAGTACCAGGATATTGTTGTATGATGGCGCGAAATGCGGCTGCTTGTAGTTTGCGAGAGTATTGGATTTATACGCCTCGTTGCAGAGGTTCATGAAGGTGTCATAATATTTTTCGTCGCTGGAGAAATTGCTGAAAAGCTTGTAATCCCAAGAATCGGGTAGGTTTGCGCTTCCATGCAGGCAGAGGATCCCCCCGTCCGCTTCGGATATTTCCACCAGGCCTTCCAGCGATTGCTGGATCAGCACATCCATATCGGTGATGGTATTGAGGTTTTGCGTTATTTCATAAAACTGGTTCAGCAGGTTTTCCTCAAATTTCACGTCCTTCATCTGCATGGAATATTCACGCGAGATCTTTTGCGTGAGGATGTCGTTCTGTTCCAGCAATTTTATAGAACCGTATTTGCGGATTATCTTTTTGTTGTTCTTGAGGATCTGCAGGGCGTTCTCCCATTCCTCCAGATCGAACAGGACCTCGGCCAAAGTGTAGTTGGCGAGGGAGAGTTCATAGTAGTTGCTTGTTTCCACGAAGATCTCGATGGCTTTGTTCAAATGCTCTTTGGCAGATTCCAGGTTTTTCCTTTCCAGAAGGGCATGCAGATAATAGATTTTTCCGATCTCGAACTGCCGTTTTTGCTCCGTGGCCATGTTCATGGATTGATTCAGGTAATAATCTGCGCTTTCATAGTTCCTGGTGAGGATAAAATAGTAGGCTTGTTTCTGGTGGCCTTCGATAACCTTGTCCCGTGCGTTTATGGATTTGAAGAAATCCAGGCTTTCCACCAGGTAGGAATAGGCGTCCTTGAATTTGTGGAGTTTGGTGAGCACGCTGCCGAGGTTTCCATAGAGCTCGGCCTTGATATAATCGTCATTCACGGTGGGCAGGAGTTCCAATCCCTTGAAATAGAGGTCATAGGCAAGGTTAAGCTCGTCCTGCTTTTCATAAACCTCGCCCAGGTTGTTGAATGAGCGCAGCAGGCCCTCGGTGAAATCATTGTCCTCACACTTCTTGATCGCCTGTTCATGATATGATATGGCTTGGTCCCAATCCCCCTTTTTGAAATAGAGGGCGCCGAGGTTGTTCAGCGAAGCGATGGTATTGCGGAAAAAACCGAAGTCCATCGCCGTCTGCAGGGATTTCTTGAGGGCGTCCTCGGCCTTGTCAAATTCGCTGTGGTCCATCCAGGTGACACCGATATTGTTATAGATATTCGTTATGTTGTAGGGCTCGTTGAGCATTTTCTGGAGATTGAGGGCTTCCTCGAGATACATCAGCGATCTTTGGGGATCGCCTTTGTCGTCCATCAGGCCACCGAGGTTGTTGTAGCAAACCGATACCCCGTTCAGGTTGTAATTCTCCTTCTCCAACTTGAGGCTGCGCAGGAAGAACTGCTCGCTCTTATCCCAATCACCCTGGAACATATAGAGCACGGCAAGGTTGTTATGGACCGCGGCAAGCCCTGTGTGGTCCTTCGCCATTTCGTAGAAGGTCTCGGCCTCCTCGAAGGCCTGTTCCGCCTGGTCCCATTCATTGATGTAGTAATGGATCTTGCCCTTTATCTTTTTTGTTTCCCCCTGCACCTGGTAACGCTGTTTCTTTTTCTCGATTCCGCCCACGAGATGGATGACCTCTGCCAGAACTTCGAGGGCTTCGGGGAATTCCTCAGATTCCGCCATGATATCCGCCTTCAGGAGTTGGATCTTCACCTTCCAAAAGGGATCCATGGTGATGGGTGAGTATTTTTTTATGATCTCCAAGGCAAAGGCGATCGAATTCACCGCGAAAAGGTTGTTCGCCAGAAGGTACACCGTTTCTTCTGCGGGGATGTCTTTTTCGGTGCTGATGTGCAGGCATTGGCGCAGGTGGTTCACCGCTTCATCATTTTGATTCATTCTGGAATGGGCGATGGCCATCTGTTGGTGCAGCTGCAAAAGTTTGGTGGGTTTTTTGGTGTGTTTAAGCTGGTATTGGCAGATCTTTAGCAGGTTTTTGTTATCGCTGAGCGATTCCAGCTCTGAATTCAGTTCTTCAAAAAGGCTGGCCCTGTATTTATTGTTGAACATCATTATTCTGGCCTGGGTTTGCTTGTGCAGGTCGTTCTCGGCCAGAAGACTGATGGTATTATTCACCGCGGGTCTCGTGTATTTATCAGGATCCTCTTTCATGAAGCGAAGCAGGAATCTTTTTTTCTGCACGATGTGCCGTTGGTCCACCAAACCAACCAAACCGGAGGCGATCAGGCTCTCGATGTTCTTTTTATAACTCTTGTCCAGACCCAGAGCTTTCAGATGTTTATCGCAGAACGCGTTATCCATTATCAGCAGGCAAATCAGCAGATCCTTCTGCGAATCTGAAAGCCCGGATACCGTCTCTCTGTAAATTTCATAGGGATCGAAGGACTTATCCAGGAAAGGACTGAGGTCAAAACCACCCCTGGGTTTTTTCTCCAGCATTTCGGCAAGTATCCTCTCCACGACGAGCAGGTTGCCGTCTGATATCTTGTGGATTATCTCGCTTTCCTTTTCATAGTTGTGCCCTTTTTTCTCAAACGTCATCTGCAGGAGTTTTTGCAGGTCTTCGGCTGTGAGTGGATCGATTTGTTCCAGCTGGGAAAAGGGGAAGGTACGTTCCTGCGAAAAGAACACTATCTGGATCCCGGAATCCTCGGCATACTGCACGATGTACTGCAGAAAGTCCTTCGAATACTGATCCAGAACATCGCCGTCGTCGATGATGAGTACCCTTGGGTGCAGAAGTTCGCGCTTTTGCAGCTGCTCGGTCAAAAAATAGAAGAAATCATACTTCATTCCCGTGCTGTAGCGGGTTTTATGTTCTTCGATCAGAGAGGAAAAATTCTGTGTGTCGATATCGCAAAGGAGGCTGAGAACATCGTAAAACTGGTTGAAATACAGAGGATGGGGACTGAAGAAATTCACCGTTTCATACGTATTTTGAAGAGTTTCGGAAAACGGATTGATCAGATATGACTTGCCTGAACCGGATATCCCCGTGATCTCTAGTAAATGACTTGCTGAATTATCCCGCAGAATATTTGCAATCCTGGACAAGTCAAAGCGCTCCGTAACAAA
>CAYRVG010000090.1:0-19858 GCA_964427765.1 uncultured Candidatus Cloacimonadota bacterium | reverse complement strand
CCGATCGAACCGTCCGCCAGAATGCAGCCACCGATCCGCTTGGCGCCAAGCTCCAGGGCGTTTTGGATGTTAAAACTCTGGGGATAAAGTTCAAAGCGTACGGCGAATTCATCCAGATGATCACGCATGAGTTGATAGTGCTGGTTGCTTTGGTCCGCGTCGCCGATCATGGTGTGGATCTTCGTGAATCCACCCTTCAAAGCTACTTCAGCCGCCGCGTGATAGGCCTGCAGGATGGTCTGGTCATCACAGTTGTCTTGCAGCCAGTTCACCGCCAGGTCGTTGTCCTGCCCGGTTAAGATCTCAGTTTTGCTGTGCAGGTTTGGCACGAAATCGCGAGCACGACTGTTCAAGATACAGGAATGCCCATCTATTCGGCGCAGCAGCAAGAACGGATCACCACAGGCAGAATCGAGTTCCCTTACTGTGGGGAAACGTTTTTCCCTTGTTTTGTTTTCATCGAAACGCCAGGCGAATACATACTGGTCACGTTCTTTTTTGGCTTGGGCAAGCAGGGAGAGCACCTCATCAATCGATGTACAGCCAAAGAGATCGATTCCGCCGGTGTATAAACCCCCGGAAAAACTGTGCGTATGGGAGTCGATAAAACCCGGATAGGCATGGCCACCCCGGAGGTCTATCTTATCCAGATCGCCCAGGTGTTTTGGATTTGTGTCCAGCAATTCAATTATCTTACCGTCATCAACCAACAGGGCTTGGACTTGGTTGTCAAAACTGCCGTTAACATAAAAGTGTGCGTTATATAATATATTCATAGATAATGAGATAAGTCTAATTTATTGATGTATTGCCTTGTAACATTTCTTTTATCATCTTGTAAAAGAGGCGAATGGGAAAACCCATTACGTTGAAATAACAACCCTGGATGCGCTGGATGAACTGAGAACCATGGCCTTGGATCCCATAAGCGCCAGCTTTGTCCATTGGTTCCACGGTCTGTATATATTCTTCTATTTCATTATCAGACAGGGGCGCAAACCTTACCAAACTCCTTTCATAGCGGGTTTCACACTGATTCCGCCAGCAGACGCATATACCGGTATAAACCTTGTGCGTTTTGCCAGACAGCAGACGTAAAAATTGGGCGGCCTGATCATCGCTTTCCGGTTTTCCCAATATTTCCTTATCCAGCATGACCATTGTGTCCGCGCCTATGACGATCGATTCTGTATCAAGCCTGGAGGCAACTTTCAGGGCTTTGTTTTTGGCGTGTCTCATCACCTGAACGTATGGGGCTTCCCGGGTTATGGGTTCATGGATATCGGCAGGGATGATGAGAGGTTTGAGCCCCAGCATTGTAAAGAGTGTTTTCCTTCTGGGGCTGGCAGAGGCCAAAACAACTTTTTTGTCCTGTAAGATAGTGTGTATCATGAAAATATTCCTTTATTCCCAGATGTGCAAGACACAAATTAAGTCAATACATTTCTTGAAACATAAAAAAAGCTTGCCTGAAAAGCCCACTGCTAAAAAACTTGTATTCATAAACAAAATACTGGTTCCAGGAGGAAAAAATGGGACGCGTTCATATTTTCAATGCAGGTCCGGCAGTGCTTCCGGAAGAAGTGCTTCGTGAAGTTCAGGCCGACCTTTTTGATTACAAGGGGATGGGACTCTCCGTGATGGAGATGAGCCACCGCAGCAAGGAATATCAGGCAATAATCGATGAAGCTGTGGATGCCGTGAAACGAA
Source organism: uncultured Candidatus Cloacimonadota bacterium (assembly GCA_964427765.1). GTDB lineage: Bacteria > Cloacimonadota > Cloacimonadia > Cloacimonadales > Cloacimonadaceae > Syntrophosphaera. The sequence goes on along the minus strand of CAYRVG010000090.1, from coordinate 18,148 downwards.
TTTATGACCTGGTAGACGATTATGAAGTCCTTTTCCTGCAGGGTGGTGCTTCGACCCAATTCCTGATGGCGCCAATGAATTTTGCCGCCGAAGGAAAGGAAGTGAACTTCATCCATACCGGCGCGTGGTCCAAGAAAGCTATCGCCGAAGCGCAAAAAATCGGGAAAACGGTTCATATTGCAGCCAGCAGCGAGGACAAGAGTTTCACCTACATACCCAAAACCTGGACACTTTCAGATAATCCGGCATATCTGCATATCACCACGAATAACACGATCTACGGTACTGAATGGAAGATCGATCCCGATGTGCCCGAAACGGTGCCGCTAGTTGCTGATATGTCCTCCAATTTCATGAGCAAACCGATCGATGTCAAAAAGTATGATCTCATCTATGCTGGTGCTCAGAAGAACGTTGGGCCCGCGGGATGCGTTGTGGTGATCCTGAAAAAGAGCTTGCTGGGTCAAATTAACAAATCCCTTCCCACTATGCTGGATTACCAGACCCACGTCAGCAAGGGTTCGATGTTCAACACTCCGCCCACATTCAGTATTTATGTGGTTGGCCTGGTGCTAAAATGGATTGAAGATTTTGGCGGTCTGGAAAAGATCGAGCAGAACAACATCGCCAAAGCGGATTACATCTATAATGTGATAGACACATCAGACGGATTCTACAAAGGCACTGTTGAACCTGAGGACCGCTCCCTTATGAACATAACCTTCCGCCTTCCTTCCGAAGAACTGGAAGCCATGTTTATCTCAGAAGCGAAAAAGGAAGGAATGATCGGTCTTAAGGGACATCGTTCCGTGGGTGGCTGCAGAGCCAGCGTATACAATTCCCTTCCTCTGCCGTCCGCGCATGCCCTGAGTGAATTCATGCGCGTTTTCCAAAGCAAAAACGGCTGATTTGAACATAATCACCTCATTTAAACAGAACATAATATGAAGGCGGGAGAAGGGATTTTCCCGCCTTCAAATAAACAAAAAAAGAGCTAAAAGAATATGACCCTGTTAAACATATTTCTCCGCGGTGGAGTCCTGATGTATGTACTGGTATTGATCTCCATCGCTGTAATTGCAATAGTGATAGAAAAATACATCCACCTGAGCCAGGTTCGCAAAGCAAATGAAAAACTTAGGGAAGATTTGGCAGGTGTGGAAGATCCCGGTGAGATCAGGAAAGTGCTTGAAAGCCAGGAAAGATCCTGCCCGTTATGCGTCATGCTGGACAAGCTTTTCAACGCGGAAACCACAGAGCTGGACCTTATCCAAAACAGCATGGAATCAGGCGCCAATCTGGAACTGCACAAACTGGAGAAGGGGATGGGATGGCTTTCCACTTTTGCAGCCATAGCACCGCTAATCGGCTTCCTGGGCACGGTCCTGGGCATGGTGAGGGTTTTCATGAACGTCCAGGGTCAGGGAAACAGCGTGGATATAAATGCATTGGCGGGCGGGATCTGGGAAGCGCTCTTGACTACAATTGGCGGCTTGATCGTTGGCATCGTGGCGATCGTTTTCTATAATGATCTGGTTCAAAACATGGAAAACATTGCCAAGGACATGCAGAATCACGCAGTGGAAAGCGTTATTCTCCTCCGCAAGGTAGAGCAGGAGGATTAAGAACTCCAGATGAAACTCGGTATCTCGAAGAAAAAGATCAGCTCAACGGTCCTTATTTCGATGACCGACGTGATCTTTTTGCTGTTGATCTTCATCCTTGTCGCCTCCAATTTCACTGTCCAGACCGGCTTGCCATTCAAACTTCCCGGTTCTGTTTCAAGGCAGCGTCAGACCCAAGAGGTCCTGCACATTATATATACCAGCGATCAGGACATAATTTTCAATGCTGAAAGCTATAACCTGGAAGAATTGAGTTTTGTCCTGAAGGATGAGTTTATCCATAGTGATCAGGTGATCCGCTTGTCCGCGGATGAATCCACGCCCCTGCAGAACATCATTACTGTTATGGATGTGATCAGAAACGCGGGTTTCGAGAGGATATTCATTGCTACCGAACCTATTCAGGAAACACCATGACCTGCTTGCAGAGAAATCACGTTTCAATTGGCATATCGCTGATCCTGCACATGGCCATAATGGGTATTTTAACCCTGTTCATATTGGAACCAGAGCCGAGTCTGCACTGGTATGAAATCGAATTCAGGGATCCCCTTGCCCAGAATGAAGTTGAGAAAATTGCCGGGATCGGCAGGGAAAACCTATCCCCCCCAGCCAATGAGAGATCAGCGGCAAAAGGCGTAATTCCTGGAATCGCTGCGCCGGAACAGGAAACGAAGCCAGGCAGCGACACAGACCAAAGCAACGTGATTTCCGCTCCAAGTGAGCTGATTGAAACACCCAGGCTGGGAGAGGAAGAGGAGCAACCCGGACAAGTTGATCTTGGGGACAATGCACTGGCCCAGGGCGCTTTGCGGGGCGTCATTGGAGGGGATGATCCAGAGGGTGCCTCCATAAGTTACAAAGTCACAGGCGGAAGAGTGCGTTTCACCCTCCCCGCGGATTACAAACACTCACTGGGAGCTTCGGGAAGCGTGACATTGCAATTCAAGCTGGATGAATATGCCCGGCCCATAACTAACTCGATCGTTCCCCTTCAGCAGTCCGGACCGCGATTTTTCCAGGCTGCCAAAAAAGCCCTGCAGGACGGATCTTTCAGCTTTATTGGCGCTCCTGAACCTGGAGTTACGTGCCAGATCACAATGGAGTTTCTGTAAGATGGATGGACTTGAGCTGATCAAAAATAGCTTTAAAATTCCACGTTTGATGGGGATTTTAAATATCACCGGAGATTCATTTTCTGATGGAGGGAAATTCCTGGATCCCGAAAAGGCATTCAGGCAAGCAGAAAAACTGATCAGAGATGGCGCGGATATCATAGATATAGGCGGAGAATCAACCCGGCCGGGCTCACAGCCGGTATCCGAGGATGAAGAGCTGGAAAGAGTGATCCCTGTTCTAAAACGGATCAGGTCTGCATATCCGGACCTGGCGATCTCGGTCGACACTCGTAAAAGCAAGGTTGCCGAAGAAGCGATCGCGATCGGAATACAGATCGTCAATGATATTTCCGCGTTGAGAGGAGATTCAAGCCTGGCCGTGGTTTTAGCACAGAATCCTCAAGTGCAGGTAATACTCATGCACATGTTGGGAGAGCCGGAAACCATGCAGAAAAATCCCCGCTATGAAGAAGTTGTGGACGAAGTGAGTGAATTTTTCGCAGAACGCATCGCTGTGGCTGGGATCAACGGTATTTCAAGAAAGAGGATCATGCTGGATCCGGGCATTGGCTTTGGGAAAACCACGCGGCATAATATCAGGTTACTGGCTAATCTTGAGAGCTTCAGGCATTTTGGGCTGCCCCTTGTTGTGGGTGCTTCCCGCAAGAGTTTCATCTCGGCGATCAATGCCTCCCAAACAGATGAGCGTATCGGAGGCAGCCTCGCGGTAGCAATGGTTTCAGCCCTCCAACAAATTGAAATACTCAGGGTGCATGACGTTAAAGCCCACCGTCAGTTCTTTGATGTGATAAACTCTATCGCGGGAGAGACAAATTGATGGATATTTTGATTCCGCGCTTTGCTGATCTGGTTGATATTTTCCTGATTGCATTCCTGATCTACCATATTCTGAATATCTTCAGACGCAGCGGAGGTTATCAGATCCTGGTCGGCATTCTCTTCATTTTCGTTTTAAACACCATCGCCGTGGCTTTGGATCTAAAGATGGTCAGCGCGGCTCTTGGTTCCATAAGAAGTTATTGGGTTCTGGCATTGATCATTTTGTTCCAGCCCGAGATCCGCTCACTTTTGGCCAGGATCAATCTCACCCGGACCTTGAATTTCAACTTCAGGAAGAAAACCGCCAATTCCATATATATGCCTTTGATAGACGCGATCTCGTCCATGTCATTCCGCAAAACCGGCGCCCTCATCGTGATCGAAAACAAACGTAAACTAAACGAATATATCCAAGGCGGAGAAATGATCGACGCGTCGATGTCACTGCGCTTGATCCTCACCATCTTCAATCCCCGTTCAGCGCTGCATGACGGTGCAATTATAATCCGGGGCGACAGGATAATGGCGGCAAAGGTGGTTTTGCCGCTATCCAAGAAACCTGAATATATCAAGCGTTTTGGCACACGCCATCTGGCGGGTATTGGGATAACTGAGCTCACGGACGCGATTGCCATAATCGTTTCGGAGCAAAACAGCCAGATTTCCGTGGCTCAGCACGGCAACATCCAGGTAAACGTAGCCTACGAAGAGCTTTTGCAGATCCTGACGGACGCCACCATGTAATTGGAGATTTTTGGGAGTTATTCATGGGATCAGAACCAATACGAATCGGCATAACTGGGAATATCGGCAGCGGGAAAAGCACCTTGTGCCAAATGCTCATGGACAAAGGTTACAGAGTTGTTTTTGCAGATCAGATCGCCCAGGAGCAACTCGAAACTCCAGATAGCATTAAGCAGATCACCAGACGCTGGGGCAGGGAGGTTTTGCGTGGAGGAAAGCCGGACCGCAAGAAGATCGCCTCGATAGTCTTCAACCGGAAATCCGAACTGGATTTTCTGAACAGCGTCGTCCATCCCAAAACCCTGAGCGAACTTCAGAATATTTCTGAGAGCATTTCCGAGAGATATCTGTTTTTTGAGATACCCTTGCTTTTTGAAGCCGGTTTGCAGCGTTGCTTTGATTTCATCGTCCTGATCAAGGCTGACAGGGATAAAAGGCTCACGCGTTTGTTGAAGAGTGGAAAGGAAAACCCGGAACAAATTCAGGCGCGCATGAATACCCAGATCAGTGATAGCGAAAAAATCCCCCTTTGTGACATGGTCATAGCTAACAATGGCACCTTGAGAACCCTGGAAAAACAATTGGAAAACTTGATCTTAAGGTTGGATTCCATCAAGAAAAAGGATACGATGCCATTTTATTCCTGATATCATGTCAGGGAAAAAAACCGATTGACAATAGAGGGTTCTGTAAAATTTTGGATTGTTCACGCGGGATTTGTATCCCCTGTTTTCTTTTTTAAGGATTTGAATTTTATCAATGTATGAATAGATGAGGAACAAATGAAAGATTACAATTTGAAGAAACTTCGCAATCTCCTTTTCATGGGATCAAGTGGTGCCGGTAAAACCACTGTTGCCGAGCAGATTTTTTATCTGACCAAAACTTCGAACCGCCTGGGCAAGATCGATGAAGGCAATACGATCATGGATTTTGATCCCGAGGAAACGGCCAAGAAGATGTCGCTCAGCCTTAGCCTCGGTTTTGTGAGTTATAAAGACCATAAGATAAACATACTGGATGCCCCGGGGAATCCGGATTTTGTGGGCGATGCGATCGTGGCCATTCCCGCTGTGGAAAATGTGATCCTTGTTGCCAACGCAGCGGGGGGATTTGAAGTTGGCCTCGAGCTCGCCATTGAGCAGCTTGATGATAAAAAGGTCGGCAAGGCCATCCTGGTGAACCGGATGGACAATGAGCATGCAGATTTTTATAAAACCCTGGAAAGAATCCACGAAAATTCTGGCATTAATCCCACCCCGATACAGCTTCCCATCGGCAGGGAAAACACTTTTACAGGCGTGGTGGACATCATCCGTCAAAAAGCCATTCTGCCCAGCGGCGAAACAGATATTCCAGAAGATATGAAATCCGCTGTGGAAGAAGCCCGCTTGCATCTGATGGAAGCGGTGGCGGAAACAAGTGAAGACCTTCTGAACAGTTTTCTTGAAAATATGGAACTCAGCGATGATGAATTACTCTCCGGTTTGAAAAAAGCAGTGGCAAACGGAGAGATTTTCCCCGCCTTTGCCAGCTCCGCCCATACCGGCGCCGGTATCCTGGCTTTCCTGGAAGCGGTCACCCAATACCTGCCTTCCCCCGAAGATGCCAACCCCATCAAGGTTTTGGAAAAAGGTGAAACCAAAGAATTCGTTGCCACGGAAGACGGCGAACTGCTGGGTTACATCTTCAAGCTTTACGCGGACCCGAACATGGGCGATTACGCGTATGTGCGCATGTTCTCCGGCAACCTGAAAGCCGGTATGGAATTTTACATCCCCGAAAAAGATACCAAGGACAAAGCCGGCAACATGTACTACATGCTGGGGAAAAACAGGATCGACACCCAGGAGATCAGGGCAGGCGAGATCGGTGCTTTGGTGAAGCTGAAAAATGCCAAGGCACTAAACAGCGTCACCAGCCCGGGTTCAGATCTTTCCTTCCCCATGCCTGAGCTGCCCACGCCGGCATACTGGCAAATGATCAAGGCCACGAACCAATCCGATGAAGATAAGATCGGAAGTTCGCTGCAGCGCATTATAGCTGAAGATCCAACCATACGTTTTGAAATGAATCAGGAGACGCACGAGAATGTGATCTCGGGATTGGGCGAGCAGCAGCTGCAACTGGTGCTCAAAAAGTTGAAAAACCGCTACAAAGTTGACGCATCCATGAAGGAACCCCGCATTCCCTATAAAGAGACCATCATGGGAAGCGGAGAATCCCAGTACCGCCACAAAAAACAGTCCGGCGGCCGCGGCCAGTACGGAGAGGTCTATTTCAGGATCAAACCGGCGGAACGCGGAGAAGGATTCCAATTCATAAATTCGATCGTGGGCGGAGTGATACCTTCAAACTTTGTCCCGGCGATCGAAAAAGGCCTTGTGGAAACCCTGTCAAAGGGCATCATTGCAGGTTATCCGGTTGTGGATATCTGCGTGGAAGTTTATTATGGCAGCTATCATGACGTTGACAGTTCTGAAATGGCTTTCAAGATCGCAGCTTCCATGGCCCTTAAGGAAGGTTTTAAGAAGTGCAAGCCGATTCTGCTGGAACCGATCCACGAACTCACGATCATCGTCCCCAGCGAGTATATGGGTGACGTGATGGGAGACATAAGCACCCGTCGCGGACGCATCATGGGAATGGAGCAACGCGGTAAAAAACAGTATCTGAACGCCCAGATGCCCGTCGCGGAAATGTTCTTCTATTTCCCCGCCCTCAAATCCTTCACCCAGGGCAGGGGACGCTTCACGCAAAAGTTCTCCCACTACGAAAAGGTTCCTGACGAAATAGCGGCAAAGGTCATAGCCGCCTGGCAGAATTCAGAAGCATAAAAACTGTTTTAAACAGGTGTCAGATTCCCGGGAAGGCTATTTAACAAGCCTTCCCTTTTTCTTGCTTGACATTTTTCTGACCCTGATCTCAACTGGAATTTAGTTTTCAAGCACAAAAATTAATTAAATAAAGAGGTTTGTATGTCCGGCCACAATAAATGGAGTTCCATCAAACACAAAAAGGGTGCCACCGATGCCAAGCGTGGCAAGATCTTCACCCGCTTGGTCAAAGAAATAATCCTTGCCGCAAGGAACGGTGGGGGAGACCCCGAAATGAACCCCCGCCTGCGCACGGCTATCAGCGCGGCCAAGGCAGCGAACATGCCCCGGGAGAACATAGAACGGGCGATCAAGCGTGGAACGGGAGAGATCGAAGGTGAAGCCTACGAAGAGATAACCTATGAAGGATACGGCCACAACGGGGTGGGTATAGTTGTGGAAGTGATGACTGACAACAAAAACCGCACCGTTGCCGAACTGCGCCATGTCTTCACCAAGTATGGCGGCAATCTGGCGGAAAACGGCGCGGTAGCCTGGAATTTTGAACAGAAAGGTTTCTTCAATGTTCCCGCGGAAGGGATTGATGAGGACGAATTCATGATGCAGGCTCTCGAAGCCGGCGCTGAGGATATCGAACTGAACGACGCTTATTTTGACGTTTATACCGCACCGGGGGATTTCCACACCGTTCTGTCAAATTTCGAAGCTTTGGAGTATCCCGTGGAAAATGCCGAGCTGACCCGGGTGCCCAAAACCACGGTCAATGCTGATGACGTGGCTTCCAAGCTGCTGAAACTCATCGACATGCTTGAAGATATTGATGACGTGCAGAAAGTATATTCCAATTTTGAGCTGTCCGATGAAGTGATGGAATCACTCAACAAAGAACAGTGATCATTCTTGGCATAGATCCTGGCAGTCGTTTCTGCGGTTACGGTCTGCTTGAATTGGCGGCGGACAGGATCATCGGCGCAGGTTGCGAGGTCATAAACATGGCTTGCGAAAAGGACCTGCTAAAACGCCTGGACATGCTCTATACCGAGATCAACAGGGTGGTGGAAGAATACAAACCCGATGTTGCTGTGGTGGAAAGCATGTTCTTTCATAAGCACATCAAAAGCGTTTTTGTTTTGGGCCATGCCCGCGGGGTGATCCTGCTGGCCTTGGCAAAGCACAATATCCCGCTTGTGGAATACAGCCCCAGGGAGGTTAAAAAAGCCGTGGTGGGCAATGGCAACGCCTCCAAGCACCAGGTTCGCTACATGGTGAGCCGGATGCTCAATCTCAAAAAACTCCCGGCCACCGATGACCCCTACGACGCCCTTGGCCTGGCCATCTGCCACCATCACAGGATCAAATTTAAAAAATGATAAACTACATCAAAGGTACACTCATTCAGAAGAGCCCGGTTGACGCGGTTATTGAGACGTCAATGGGCCTGGCTTTCACACTTCATATCCCGATCAGCACATTCGAATCACTGCCCGAAAAGGGACGGGAATGCAAATTGTTCACCCACTTGCATTTCAATCAGGATGACGTGCGCCTGTTCGGGTTTGCCACCCTCGGAGAATGTGAACTTTACAAACAATTGAACCGCATTTCAGGTATCGGACCGAGAACCGCGCTCTCCATAATATCGACGCTACCCATACCCATGTTCGTCAAAGCAATTGAAGCAGAGGAAACCGGCTTACTGACAAAAGTTCCGGGCATTGGCCTCAAGGGCGCGCAACGCCTGGTGATCGAACTTAAGGGGAAACTACTGCATCTGATCGACAACCTTGAACCCGGGATCCCTGCCGTGGGGGAAAGCGTTTTCTCCGAGGTTGAGAACGCCCTCCAATCGCTGGGTTTCCAAGTCAGGGAAATAAGGCGGGAAATGAATCTATTGCCCGCAGACGCGGCGGATATGAACGCCGAGGGACTGATTAAGGAAATCATTAGAAGGATCTACCAGAGAAGCAAATAAATGTTCAGGAAACACGCGTATCAAACCATCCTGAAAATATTAAGGGACACGGAGTTTTCTGATACCCTGCTGCGCCAGCGTGCGAAAAAAATAAAGAACAACAGGCACGAAGTGGCCATCTTTTACCACCTGGTCAAGGGCGTGGTGAAGATGAAACTGAAGCTGGATTTCATCCTCTCCCAATACGCGGACCCCAAAAAATTCTCCGGGACTGACATTAAGATCAAGGCTTTCCTGTATATGGGGCTCTATGAACTGATGTACCTGGATTCGATCCCCGCGCACGCTTCCATCAATGAGACGGTGGAACTGGCAAAAAGCACTCTGGGAAACACCGTGGGGGATTTTATCAACGCCATACTCAGAGCCTGGCAGCGTGATCCCCATGTTGAATACCCGGATGACCCCGTCCTGCGGATATCCTATGAACATTCCTACCCCCCTCATCTGATCGAATGCTGGATATCACTTTGGGGCTTGGAAAACACCGAAAACCTGGCCAAATATTACAATGAGAATCCAAAGCTGCATATCCGCGTCAACGCCACGGCGACCAGTCCCGAGAAATTGATCCGGTACTTTGCCAACAGGGATGTCCAACTCACGCCCTCAAAAGTGGGGGAGATGATGTTAATAACCGAAGCAGCCAGTGAAGTTTTGGAGGATGTTGCCTTTTCCGAGGGTTATTTTTCCGTTCAGGATATCTCATCGTCTTTGATCGTGGATCTTCTGGATCCGCAGCCCCGTGAGAACATACTCGATTTCTTTGCGGCACCCGGAGGCAAATGTACTTATATCGCGGAAAAACTTGCCAATACGGGCGAGGTCGTGGCTGTGGATAAAATACCCAACCGCATGAAACTCCTCAAACAAGCAGCCGACAGACTGCAGCTGAAAAACATCAAACAAATAGTGACTGACGCTTTCCGCTACGGTCCGGTTGCCCCAGCGTATGACAGGGTTCTGGTGGACGCGCCTTGTTCCGGCTGGGGGGTTTTTGGCCGCAAGGCGGACCTGCGCTGGCAGGCGAACAAGAACATAAACGAGCTTGTGAAACTACAGGCCAGGGCGCTGGATCACGCGGCAAATTTCGTCCATCCCGAGGGAGTTCTGGTTTATTCCACCTGCACGATCAATCCTGAGGAAAACGAAGAACAGGTGAAAAAATTCCTGGAGCGAAACAAACAATTTGAGTTGGTCGATGCCGCCCGGACATTGCCAGAGGATTTCACGGACGCGGGGATGTTCAAGACCCTTCCTTTCCACCACGACATGGACGGAGCCTTCGCGGCAAAAATGATCAGGAGGAAAATAGCATGAGTAAAACAAGTTGGAAAAAAGCGTGGCTGATCATCGGCATCGGTTTTGGGATCATCATCCTCACCGCGTTTATCACTGGTCAGATAGTTTTCCCCCTCCTCTTTGGCAGGCCAAAGAACGTTGAGGTGCCTAACCTTGTTGGCATGACATTCTCCAAAGCCAGAAGGCAGCTTACGGATCTTGGCCTGCACGCTGTGATACAGGATTCCGTCTGGTCCGAAACGGAAACGGTCGAGACGATCTTGGAACAGGACCCCCTGCCGGGCGATTTGCTCAAACCGGAAGGATCCGTCTATCTCAGGATCAGCGGCGGTTCGCGAAAGGTTGGGGTGCCATCCCTTATCGGTCTCAGTTATCTGGAGGCCTATTACACCTTGCGCAACCTGGGGTTGAAGGGTGTGGTGATAGATTCCCTGTATTCGGATAGCTACGCCCCAAATTATGTCGTAAAAAGCAGTCCGGAAGTGGGCTCAAAGATAAACAGAGGTTCCAATGTCCGGCTTTATCTGAGCCGGGGGCCGGAACCAGTGCCAGAGGAGGAACTCCTGCCGGAGGTGGAGGTTCAGCCGGATACCACGTCCACGCTTGAGCCGGATATCTTTGGGGATGAGTGAGGGTGACTGGACAGGTTATTACCTTTGGAGGGACCCCCGGTTTCAGGATCATCAGGCTGGATATGCGGCCCCGCGATTACAGGCTGTTCGGATTTCTGCTTGATTCGATCGAAGGCCTGGCGACCCATACCCGCCTTGAAAACCCGGATGTTCTGGAAATTCAGGTCTCCGAGGGCCAGATGGAATGTTTCAATTCCTTTCTGAATTACTGGCGCGCGTTTGTTTCTTAGATCAGATCAGGGTTAAATTGGAAAGGACATAATAACCCGCGAAAGCCCATATCATTGAGGCGGAGGCAACAAAATTCCCAAAGGCAAAGACCTGATTCGTCCTGCGGATGAATATCAGGAAATAGAAAATACCCATAAGGCAGGCCAGCACGATCACGAAGGGTATGTGAACGGCCCCGAAATAGGAAGCCACGGCAGGGATCAAAATCACATCGCCGCCTCCCAGCCCCTCTTTGTGGAATACCTTCTCCCAGCCCAAGGCCAAAAGATACAGCAAGCCGAAAAGCGCAAGGGTGGGGATGAGATACACCATCAGGAAATATCTGAATTCAAATCCGCTGTGTATCAAACTCAGGATAAGGCCCAGGATCACCATTGGGATCGAGAGCACCAGAGGTATAATTCTGTGAAAGGCATCGATGAAGAAGATCGGGATGAGGAAACAGAACATCACAGCAAATTTCCAGAATACCAGGCTCTGGAGCCCGTAAAGCAGGAACAATCCGATGAAAAGAAGCGGGGTCACGATCTCCACGACGAGGTGGTGCCAGTGGATCTTCGCGCCGCAGTATTTGCATTTCGCGCCCAGGAAGAGATAGCTGAAGATGGGGATGTTTTGCCAGGCTGGAAGCGATCTTCCGCACTCTGAGCAGTGGGAACCAGGCTTGACGATGGATTCCTTGCGCGGGATACGGTCGATCAGGACGTTAAAAAAGCTGCCGAGGGAAGCTCCCAGGACAGCTATGATCAATATTATCAGTATCTCCAAAGGAAATCACCACCTATCGTGCCAGGGTCTGATGTCATAAAACCCGGGATACCCCTGGCGGAATTCGACCTGGAAGTTGACGCTCTCCGAAGGACGGTAATTCAGCTTGAATTCGGGGATTATCCTGCTTTGATTGTCATCATTGAATTCCAGGGAGGAGCTTGCGCTGCCGAAATTCACAAAACTCAGATCCAGTTCCAGATCCAGTTTCGGATTGAATTTATACTGCAGATGATTTGTATAGCGGGAAAGGTAATAACCGTAGCCCGAGCTGGAAACACCAGCGGAGAAACCCAGGGAATGGTTCATCGAGAGTCTGTTAAGATCGATCAACGCACCTCCGCTCTCCCCATAGGGATTGAAACCCGGTTTGGGGAAATCTGTCTGAGCCGTCAGCGGGACTAACAATGCAAGGGCCAGGATACTCATCAGGATCACTTTCATCCGAGACCTCCTTTTGGATTCATTCTTTTCATTTAAGGACATAATAAGCGGAATTGGTTTTCTGTCAAGATATCTTGTTACTCCAAAGCCCGTTGCATGAAATTATCGGTCAAATCGAATTTTCCTCCTTTTTCCCTGATTTGGCCATCCCGCGCAAGCCTCCTGTGAGTATTCACTGATCAAGGGATAAATGTACTCTGGATACACGGGATGACAGAGGTTAGGAGCGGTGAACGTTCCCGTTTGCCAGGCTCTGAAAGAGCCTTTTCACAAAATCCTGTGGGCTTTAACCGGCGGGAGCGCCTGATCACCCCAATAACTCGCTGTGCTCCTTTTCGGGGACCCCGGTCGTTCCTCATCCACGTCTTACGAGGTGACAAAACTTTTAACTGAACAAAACTCCCTGGATTTTGATCCTCCCACCCCCTGCCCACAACCGCCTGAGTTCCCGCTGGTTCGGTGTTTACTCAGAGCGTGGTGAGCGTGTTGCAATCGAATCACGGATCAGGGAGATTCCCCCTCCATATATAGTGGATTACGCTTACCAAGTTAAGAGTTGTGAGTTAAAAAAACCAGAACGCGGAAAAAAAGAATAGAACAGGGATGAGGCGGATGACAGGATCAATGGAATCTTGTCCATCCCGATAAAAGGCGCTTTTCTTATCAGGCCATTCACTTATATTGTAGATAGAATATAAATACAGGATATTATTTAATATGAAAATTACGGATCTAACAGAAGCTTACGGTTTGGTGCATCTGCCGGCCAAGGTCGTACTCGCGGTGACGGAAAAACCGGGTGGCGGCTACAACCTGATCACTCTGGAATGGTATATGCGGACGTCCATCCAGCCGCCGATGTTCGCCATATCCATCGGCCACACGCGCTTTTCCCACGACTGCCTGATGGAAAACAGGTATTTCAACCTCGTGTTTCCCTCGAAAGATATGAAGCCCCTCTGCGCTTTGGCAGGCTCAACTTCGGGGCGGGACACGGACAAGATCGAAAAAGGGGGGATGCAATCCTTCCCCGGCAGGCTGCATAAACTCCCTGTCCCCAGCGATGCCGTGGCTGTTTTCGAATGCGAAGTTATCAGCCAGGTACGCAGCGGGGACCATACCATCTTCACCGGCGAGGTCCGCCATTGCTGGGCCGATCACGAAAAGGAGTTATTGGTTTACCAGCAACACGGCTATCAGGATTGAGCCCAGGTTTTGAGGGCGTTCAGGAAAGCAATTCCGCGAGCCGCCGGATGCCTGTTTCCATCTGATCCAGAGTAGAATAACTGAAATTCAGCCTCAGGGTGTTTGGTTTGCCTTGATCCGGGGGATAGAATTTGGAGCCGGGGATGAAGGAAACCTTGTTTTTGCCTGCCCGGATAAACAACTCATCTGCATCCGTGCCTTCCGGAAGGGTCAGCCAGAGGAAAATACCGCCTTCGGGCTTGGTCCAGGAAACGTTTGAGGGCATGTTTTTTGCCAGTTCATCCAGCATCTTTTGCAGGTAGGGGCGGTAAAAATCGCAGATACCCTTGATGTGGGGGTCCATCATGCCTTTTTCGAGAAAGCGGGCCGCAACGCGCTGGGAAACGCAATCCGGAGTGACATTGACCTTCTGCTGCCACGAGACCATCTTGTTGATCAGCTCTTTGTCGCCCTTGGCAAAGGCTATGCGCATGCCGGGTCCCAGGATCTTGGAGAAAGTAATGAACTCCGTTACTATGCCCGGGCCTTTGAATTCATCCTGCGCGATCCTGAACAGGGTGGGGAGGGATTCGCCAGAAAGGCGCAGGCGGGAATAGGGATTGTCCTCGGCAATGGGGATCTGGTTTTCGATGCAAAAAGCGATCAGTTTGCGCCTTCTTTCCAGGGTGTAGGTTATGCCCGCGGGATTGTGGAAATCCGGGATGACGTAGAGGAATTTGATGTTCTTTCCGCGTTCCCTGAGCCTTTTGACCCGGGCATCCAAAGCGTCTATCAGGATGCCGCCGTTATCCATCGGAACGCTCTGGACATCAGCTTTAAGGGCATCAAAGGTGACCAGCGAGCCCAGAAAACTGGGTGCCTCGCACAGGACGACCTCACCTGGATCAAGCAGCGCCCGGCTGTAACAATAGAGGGCGTTGGTACTGCCCACGGTTACGATCATATTATCCGGGCTGAGGTCATAGCCCTCCCACTTCAGAAGCTGTTCCTTGAGCAAGGGGTCGCCTTCGCTGGCTCCGTATTGGAGGATATCAAGTCCGTCTTCCAGGACAACTTCGCGGTAAAGCTCGGCAAGCTGCTTTTGGGGAAAGGTTTTTGGCGAGGGGAAACCCCCTGCGAAGGAGATCAATCCGGGGATGTTCTTGGTGGAGGCCACCAGTTCGCGGATCAGCGAGGATTTCATCCTGCGCGTCGCCAGGGAAAAAGAATTTGCGTAATTCATCTGAATACTCCATTTATATTATATTTATTTTGAAAATCCAGTTTACTTTGCTTAAAGCACTTAAGCGCAAAGAGAGTCTTCTGATCAGGGATAGATGCGATAGATCATCCTCGGGAAGGGTATTGTTTCGCGGATGTGGTGGATGCCGCTCATCCAGGTGACCAGGCGCTCCAGACCGACGCCGAATCCGCTGTGGGGCACGCTGCCGTATTTGCGCAGGTCCAGGAACCACTGATAATCCTCAATGGGCATGTTTTCAGCTTGCATGCGGGAGAGGAGAAGGTCATGATCGTCCTCGCGCTGGGAGCCGCCGATGATCTCGCCAAAACCTTCGGGAGCCATCAGATCGCTGCCCAAAACGAGATCCGGGTCCGCCGGATCGCGCTTCATGTAAAAGGCCTTGATCTCTTTGGGCCACTTCTCGATGAAGATCGGCACTTCTGAGCCTTCCGTGAACAGAACCTCGTCGGCAGCGCCAAGGTCTCCACCCTGCTCGATCCCGCTGCCTTTGGAGCGCAGGTATTCGATGCTTTCGCGATATGTCATCCGCTTGAAAGGGGCGTCCGCGGCTTTCAGGGCTGCCTTGTCGCGCTCCAGGATGTCCAGCTCGGTGTCGCAGGTTTCCAGGACACGGCGGATCACAAACCGGATCAGGTCCTCCTGGATCTGCATGTTCTCCTCATGCTCGACGAAGGCGGCCTCCGCGTCCATCATCCAGAATTCCGTGAGGTGCTTGCGGGTCTTGGAGCGCTCCGCCCGGAATACGGGACCGAAGTCGTAAACCCTTCCCAAGCTCATGATGCCCGTCTCCAGGTAAAGTTGCCCGGATTGGGAAAGGTAGGCCTTGCCCTGGTCAAAATAGTCCAGATCAAAAAGAGTTGTCGTGCCCTCGCAGGCATTGGGGGTCAGAATGGGTGAATCAAAGCGGATGAAGTGGTTCTGGTTCAGCCAGTCGCAGATCGCGTAATAGACGGCGTGGCGGATGCGCAGGATGGCCCACTGTTTGGATGAACGCAGCCAGAGGTGGCGTTTCGAGAGCAGGAAATCCGGCCCGTGCTCTTTTTTGCCGATGGGATATTCTTCAGCGATCTGGATAACATTGATGGATCTCACGGCCAGCTCATAGCGGCCCTCTATCTTCTGATGGGGCTTCGCGATCCCGGTGATGATCACAGATGATTCCAGTGTAAGGCGTTTGGCGGTCTCGAACATATCTTCGCCAAGCTCCGGTTTGAAGGCCACGCACTGGATCTCGCCGCTTCCGTCGCGGAGGATTATGAAAATGAGCTTGCCGCTGTGCCGGATTTTGCGCACCCATCCCCTGAGGGTGATCTCTTCATCCAGGTGATCGGCAATGTTTGTTATCAGGGTTTGTTTCATTATATAACCATTAAATGTGAGTTTTGGGTTGTTTGCGGATCTGGTCCATGATACGCATGGCGATCTGGAGTGCGCGCAGCCCGGCCTGGCCGTCCACGATCGGTTTGGTATCGTTCACTATTGCCTCCACGAAGGATTCAAGCTCAAGCGCCAGGGCGTCTTTATCCGTTTGGGTGAGATCGAAGTGTTTTACATCCACCAGCTTGTCCGCGGTGATATCTTTGTCTCCCATCATCATTTGGGGAAGGAACTTCATGACGTCGGGACTTCTTTTGGTCACGGAAGCCTTTTGGGCTACAAAATCCAGGGAGATGTAAGCATCCCTTTGGAAAAAGCGGATCCTGCGCTCCTGTTTGAGGGAGACGCGGGAGGAGGTTACGTTGGCGATGGCGCCGGTTTCAAAGGTGATCCTGGCATTGGCTATGTCTATGCTGGGGGTGAGGATGCCCACCCCGTTCGCCTGGATGTCCAGCACCGGGCTCTGCACAAAATCCAGGATCAGGTCTATGTCGTGGATCATAAGGTCCAAAACTACGGGCACGTCAGTGCCGCGGGGCTGGAAGGTCGAGATCCTGTGGGATTCGATGAATAGGGGCTGGTCGATGTATTTGTCCACCTCGAGGATGACCGGGTTGAAGCGCTCGATGTGGCCCACCTGGATCTTGAGGTCTTTTTCGGCGGCCAGGGAAACGAGTTCCTCGGCTTGGGCAAGCTCGGAAGTAATGGGCTTTTCGATGAACACGTGCTTCCCGGCTTCCAGTGCCTTTTTCGCCAGCTCATAATGCGCGGTCGTCGTCGCGACGATATCCACGGCGTCCACTTCTTGCAAAAGCTTGACATAGCTGGGATAGGCAGTGACTCCCAATTCGGCGGCCAATTCCTTAGCCCGCTCAAGCCGGGAGTCATAGAGACCCATCAGCCGACAACGGCTGATGCGTTTGAATTTGTCAGCGTGCCAGCGGCCCAGGTGACCGACGCCGACTACGGCGACTTTGAGCATCAGGAAAGCCTTTGGGAAAGGACCTTCAGCATGTCCGCGGTCATGGAGGCAAGGTCATATTCAGGTTTCCAGCCCCATTCCTCCTGAGCTGCGCTGTGATCCATGGAATTGGGCCAGCTTTCAGCGATGGATTGCTTGATTGGATCGACGTCATATTCCATGCGGAATTCGGGGATGTTCTTCTTGATCTCGGCGGCGATCATTTCAGGATCAAAACTCATCGCTGAAACGTTGAAGCAGTTGCGGTGCTTGAGTTTGTCCGGATTCGCCTCCATAAGCTCCACCAGGGAGCGCAGGGCGTCCGGCATATACATCATATCCAAAAATGTCCCCGCTCTCAGGTTGCAGGTGTAACTTTTGTTTTTGATCGCCTCGTAATATATTTCCACGGCGTAATCAGTGGTTCCGCCACCGGGCAGGGTCACGTTTGAGATGATGCCGGGATAGCGCAGGCCGCGGGTGTCCACTCCATATTTTAGATAGTAGTAATCACCCAGAAGTTCGGCCGCCACTTTGGAGATGCCATAGATCGTGGTTGGGCGCATCACTGTGTCCTGAGGCGTGTTATCCTGTGGGGTTGTCGGCCCGAAAGCACCAATTGAGGAAGGGAGAAATACCGCCCCACCTGTCTCGCGGGAGATTTCCAAAGCATTGAACATACTCTCCATGTTGATCTTCCAGGCCAGGGTCGGGTTGGCTTCGCCTACTGCGGAAAGAACCGCCACAAGGTTGATGATCGTGTCAATGTTGTATTTTTTCACAACTTCAAACATCTTGCCGGCATCGAGGGCATCCATCTTCTCACAGGGTCCGCCTTCCATGATTTC
>CAYRVG010000089.1:0-10771 GCA_964427765.1 uncultured Candidatus Cloacimonadota bacterium | reverse complement strand
AGGATCAGATCCAGAAGAGAGATAAGATACTGATATATATAGATATATATATAATATATAGTAAATTAGTAGGAATTAGTAATTAGATAGATATATTATATATATTGCATATAGTTATCTATCCCGCATGTCCACTTTCCGGATTTGGATCCGCTGGCGGGGTATAAGGCGGGGGAATTGGTGAATTGGTGAATTGGTGAATTTTCGTTGGAGGACGGGGAATTGATGGAATTGATTAATCTCGGGTGAAGACAGGGGAATTGATGAATTGATGGATTCCGGTTTGTGGTTTCGCGGTTTGGGGAAGCCGCGTTTCGTGTCATCGGCCACCAAGGATTGGGAAGCCGAACTCCGGTTCGGCGATCGGACGGAGTCCGATTCTTTTGCAAAAAGGCTCTGCGGGTCCTGTGGCAAAGCGGAATTTGCCACCCCATCTGTCAACCCGGGCTTGGTCCGGGATCCAGCTTTTTTAGATAGTTGTGTCGCCCGCAAGGGGCTCTTACCCATGGGCGCAATCGCAACGAGGGGCTCACGCGCCCTCGCTATGAGTGTGCCGCCCTTTTAGGGCTCAACTTCTGTCGCCCCTCCGGGGCTTGTTTTTAGCTTGGTTCTTGTACGGGGGCTTCGCTTACCACCCCGAAAACTCGCTCCGCTCCTTTACGGGGACCCCGGTCGCTGCGCGCCCCGCCTATGGTCTGTCGCCCCGATGGGGCTCTTCTGGATCCCGGATCAGACACCCCAAAGAGCCGCTTTACGTCTCTGTGGGGAGCCCGGAGCCCGGGATTAATAAAAGGTTCCAACCTTTCACCTTTCCACCTATCCACGAGCAGAATCACATTGATCATGCCGGTCGAGCCAACAGATATCCATCCATTGCTGGAATCCTAGAATATGAGAACCGCCGCTTCGATTTTAAAAGTTTAAAAGTTTAATAATTCCCCGCCATACCCCAGCGCGGAGGGTGGGTTTCAGGATCAGATCCAGAAGAGGGATAAGATACTGATATATATAATAGATATATATAATATATAGTAAAATAGTAGGAATTAGTAGTTATATAGGTATATTATATATATAGCATATGGTTATCTATCCCGCATGCCCACCTTCCGGTTTTGGGATATCTGGCGGGGGTATAAGAGCGGGGAATTATTAAACTATTAGAATTATTAAAATCGCCCTAATTATCTTAAATCTTTTTATCCCTCTGCCACACAGCAAGATAGGCCGGAAAGACCAAAAAAAGTGAAAAAAAATTCCAGCAACAGCCGTTTTTCTCATCCATATATATATGAGGGGAAGATTTTTGGATGGGGAGACCGGTGGGCCGTCATTCAAAAGAAAAAGGCGGGAGGTTTTCTCCCGCCATGCATAGGGTGTTATCAGGGCAAGCGTCACTTCATGAGGAGCATCTTGCGGGTCTGGCTCTGGCCGCCGGCCGCAAGCTTGTAGAAATACAATCCCGAGCTCACGGGCGAGCCGGAATTATCAGTTCCGTTCCATTCGATGCTATGGTTTCCCTGATGCACCTTGTCATTGAGGAGGGTGCGCACGAGCTGGCCTTTCATATTGAAGACGTCCAGCCGGGCCGGGCCACTTTCCTTGATCGAAAAGGCGATCGAAGTGCTGGGATTGAAGGGATTGGGATAGTTCTGTTCCAGATCGAAGGGCGCCGTCATCACCTGGTCGTCATTGGCCACGTAATCATCCGGGGCCAGGGTTGTGAATTTGACTGCCAGTCCGGGCTGCAGGGGGGTGGCAGTTTCCGGATAGTGATTCGCGTGGGTGTAGACAAGTCCCTCGGTCTGCAAATGGTTTTCGATCCCAACCGTGCAGTAATTGCTTGTGGTCCCGGGATTATCCACGGTGTGGTACTGGACCACGATGTCGCCGTCCCTGTCTGCCTGGGGATAGAGGATGATCTGGAATTTCTCCAGGGAGGCGTCCTCCATGAGGTCAATGTTGTAGCGGTTGTAGGCATCGTTCCATTGGACGATGAAGCGGTTGTTGGCCGCGTCATGCCAGTAAATGAGGCGGATATCGTTGAAGATGCCGTTACCTTCATTATCCACGCCTGTTTTCATGCCCTTGAGGTCGTCCCAGTAGCCGGCGACCATGGCGTAGGGGCCAAGGGCGGCGGGGATATAATGGTTGTAGAAATCCTCCATATCGGTTGGCAAGAATGAGATCCAGCCGTTGGAGCACATCGTCAGCTGATCGTAGTCATTGCCGTAAAAGCGGAACGTGAAGGGCAGATCGATGGTTGTGGAGCCATCGTCCATGATCAGCCAGACGTCGCCTTCGCCGCCGAGGAGGGGATCAGCTTCGATCCATTGGTGTTGGGGCGTTTGGGCGAATGCACTATCAAAGCTGTCATAGGCGTAGTATCCGTATTCATCAGGCCCGGTGGGGGATGTGGTGTCTGGCGTACCCGCGGTGAGCGAATAGAAGACACGGGTGGAATAGCCGTCCGCGCCAAAGATCAATTTGAGGGGCAGATTCCTGCCGTCCCAGGCGCCGGAGGCGACGGTAACGTCTATATCGAAATCGACCGTGGCCTCGGGATCGATCGTCCCCAGGCTGATCTCCCCGGCGGGGAATGATGCAGCCTCGGTGAGGGATACGACCTGGACCGTGGCGTTGCCGAGGGCCGTGACGCCGGTGTTCATCACCTCGAAACTGACGTTTGAGGTCTGCCCGACGGGGAAGGTGCCCGTGGCGCTGAGGATCGTGAATTCGGCTCCGCCGCCGTACATGCGGAAAAGTTCGTCAAATTCGATCTCCGGATCGGGGCTGCTCAGGCCGATCGTGATCGCCTGGCGGGGAAAGATCGAAGCGTCGCCGGAAACCACGAATTCGATGTTGTGGGTTTCCCCGGCGGGGATGGTGAAGACCTCATGAGAATAGATGACGTCGTAATATTCGGAATCCGTAAAGACGAGTTCGTCCACGGTGAGGCTTTCGTCCCCGTAATTCTTGAGAGTAAGCAGGGCGCCGTAAGTGTGGTTTGGATGCAGGGTCAAGCCCATGGCGCTGTTGAAAACGATCCCGAGCCCCGGTTCGTTCTCAGGTGTGAGTGTCCTGACCAGGGGTACGAAATTGGGCTGGGAAACAGTGACAACCAGGTTGCCTTCTTCCTCGGGATCGATGGGTAGAAGAGCGTATCCGTCCCGGACCCTGGCGTAGGTGAAGTTCTCATCGTCCTTGGTTCCGGAGACCATCGCGCCGTTGTTGTTGGGAGCGTTGATCCTGATGTGGGAATCGCTTGGGGAGAAAGTCAGGCCGTCTTCGATCGCGCTTTCCGGTATCTCATCCGGCACCAGCACCCACATATTTAGGCTGGGGTCCGCCTGCAGATTGTAGACGTGGAAATAGAAGGCGACATACTGGCCGGGATTGATCTCATTGAGGAAATTCTTGTAAAGCTCGATCTTGCCCATGAGGACGCTTGTTCCAAAGCCTCGGACGCCATAATCATAGATGCTGCGGAAGGCCCCGCTGGAGATGGAATTGTTCAGCCGGGTCTTGGTATGGAGATCCGAAGGACCGACGAAAGCGACGCATCCGTTCGGCTGGGCTATGCTCCCCATGCGCATCCATTTTTCGCCGAAGCTGGGATTCACTGTATTGGCAAAATCACCGGTGTTGCAAACTATTGAAAAGACAATCGGCATGCGTGGACCGTTGACGGTTGAATTGAGGTCCGGAACATGGAAGGAGGGATAATGCCAGCCGTTCGCATCGCCCCAGCCACGGTAGCTGACGAACTGCACGCCCTGGTTGATGGCGCTTGTAATGGCAGAGGTTCCGGGATAGGTGGGGGGATAATAGACCGTGTCCACCTCCGCGTAGCCATGGTTGAGCATCTTGTCCCGCAGCCAGCGTGACATCTGAACGGGTGTTATCGGTCGCAAACCGCCCTCAGCGTAGTTTCCCGCCACGGTAAGCGCTCTGGTCATCCAGGAAGTGTTGGACATAAAGGGCTCTTTTTCGTAGGTAAGGGATTTATTGGCCATGGTCAGGAATTCGGATACGTCATTGAAGGAAAATCTTCCCACCAACATCTCCGGGAAATAGTCGTCACCGTCCAGAAGTGTGTATTGATGGTCATCCGCGTCGTTCTCCGCGTATTCGGGCGAGGGATAAAAAGCGGTTGGTATGGAGTAAGAACCGTTCACATCGCCCAGGAGGAGCAAGTAATCACATTGGTGCTGCTGATAGTGGTTTTCAATGAAAAGCTTGAAATCATCGAGGCCGGTGCCGATATTTGATTTGTACTCCACAAAAACATCAAAGCCCTGGGCGCGTTTCCAGTTTATGAAGTCATTTTGGTAATTGGCCAGGTTGGTGTGGCTGAGGATGAGCATTTTGGGCCGGGCAACAGGCAGATCGCGCAGATATGAGGTCTCATAATTATCCGCCAGTTCCTGATAGGCATCGATGAAGGCGGGGGAGACGCTGTGGGGAATTTGGATGGCGCCGGAACCAGTGAGGGAAAAATCCGCCGAGTTGAGGGTGCGGATCGTTTCGCCTTGCTCATACTGGGTCTGGATCACAACCGTAAATCCCTGCATTTCCCTGAAAGTGAAGCTGTTGCCGATACTCAGGGCGTCCATTCCGGGGTTTTGCTCCGTATAAAGGAAATTTCCCTCGAGGTCAAAAACGTTCCACTGCGAGGAGTGAACGGTCAGGTTCACTGATTCGAAGGGCAGCGCGAAAGTCTTGGAAACAAGTGTTGTCTGGGGAAACTGCTCATCAGGATCCGGCATACCGGTTTGAGGGGCCAGCCTTATATTCTCCAGCTTGGCGTTCAAGCCGCTGGCGGTTTCATTGTAATATTCTCCAGCCGCAGCATGCAAGGCGCAGACGGCAAGCAATATTGTTATTAAAATGTATCTTTTCATGTGTTTCCTCCCATGGTCATATCAATCTGGGGTAAAGTATGCAAGAAACATTCCGCAACCTCCGGTCATTAACAATTAGATTAGTATTTGGAAAACTTCTTGCATTACCTTATTATCTGTTTATCAAATATAAAGGATTTTACGATGCATAGATTAATGAGGGTATCATTTCCCTTGGTAATGGTCGCTTTGTTTATTTTTGGCTGCGGCACCAACAATAATGTCACACCTCCCAACGACGACGGTGTCCTGAGTTTTGGCTCGGATGAGACCTTTGAGGTCATAACCTGGAATTTGCGCACTTTTCCCCTGACGTATGAGAGTATCCAGACAATATCGCAGATCATTCCGCAAATGAACGCGGATGTGATAGCCTTTCAGGAGATCATGGATGTATCGGCTTTTTATTCCCTCGCAGATCTGGTCCCCCATTACTCCGCCTATGTTTACAATGCAACGAACAGCTATCGCCTGGCCTATCTATATGACACCCGCGTGGTCCAGGTGAACGATGCCTACACCATCTTCAATGGCCAGACCCTTCCCTTTCCCCGGGCGCCTTACGTGCTCGATTGCAACTACGAAGGCCACAACCTCATTATCATAAACAACCACTTCAAGGCTTTTGGGGATAATTACATCGACGAGACCGATCCCTGGGACGAGGAATACCGGCGGCGCCTGGCCTGTCAGCTGCTGGATCAGTATATAGTGGATAACTTTCCTGATGACAAGGTGCTGGTGGTGGGGGACTTGAACGACCAGATCGCGGAACCTCCCGAATACAACGTTTTCCTGAGTTTTTTGGATAAACCGGAGGAATATCTGTTCGCGGATATGGCGATCGCCCTGAATCCCACGTACAGCAACGTTTCCTACCCCAGTTACCTTTCACACATCGATCATGTCCTGATAACCAATGAACTTTTTGCGGTCTGGGGACAGACAGGATCGGATTGCAGAACCATCCGGGTGGAAGAATACATGGGCAGCTGGGAGAATTATGCCAACCAAGTATCTGACCACAGACCCCTCGGCATCAAGCTTCTTTTGGATCAGGAGCCTTCGCGAAGATAGCCTCCCCTCCTTCTTCCAATTCCAGTAATCTGTCCCTGAGCTCAGCCGCTCGTTCAAAATCCAGTTTGGCGGCGGCCCGTTTCATTTCCTTTTTCAAAAGCTGCAGCAGCTTGTCTTTGTTGTCCAGATCCAGATACTGGAAGAATTCTTCCCTGGAAGCTTTTTCAGATACGGCTTCCTTCTTATCTATGGAGGCGTATCCTTCGGCGATCGCCGTTGATTGCATGATCTGCTCGATCGTCTTGCTGATCGTCAGGGGTGTTATCCCGTGTTTTTTGTTGTAGGCAAGCTGTTTGGCCCGACGCCGGTTTGTTTCGTTCAGCGTGTCCCGGATGGCATCTGTGATCACATCCGCGTAAAGGACGACCTTCCCATCGACGTTCCTGGCCGCTCTTCCGGAGATCTGGATAAGAGAGCGGGCGGATCGCAGGAAACCTGTTTTATCGGCATCCAATATTGCCACGAGCGAGACTTCGGGAAGATCCAGACCTTCCCGGAGCAGGTTCACTCCGACGATCACGTCAAATTCGCCGAGGCGCAGTTCCCGTATTATCCTGGCGCGCTCGATGGAATCGATCTCGCTGTGCAGGTATTTGCTTTTGATCCCGGCATTCTGCAGGTAGGTGCTCAGGTCCTCGCTCATCCGCTTGGTCAGGGTCATGACCAAAACCTTCTGGTTCCTGGCCACCCGTTCCCTGATCTGGCTGATCAGGTCGTCAACCTGGTTGCGGATCGGCTGGACCTCCATTTCGGGATCCAGCAGGCCTGTGGGACGGATGATCTGTTCGACGATCTCACCATGGGTGAGGCCCAGTTCATAATCAGCCGGGGTGGCCGAAACGAAGATGACATTACGCAGGTATCTCTCAAATTCCTCAAAACGCAGGGGCCGGTTGTCAAAGGCTGAGGGCAGCCGGAAGCCGTAATCGACGAGGTTTTTCTTGCGGGTGTAATCCCCGCCGTACATTCCGTGCACCTGGGGAATTGTCACATGGGATTCATCAATGATGAAGATAAAATCCTCCGGAAAATAGTCCAGCAGGCAGTTCGGCGGCTCACCCGGAGCGGAGCCTGTCAGGTGGCGGCTGTAATTTTCGATCCCGGAGCAATATCCCAGTTCATTCAACATCTCGAGGTCGAATTTGGTTCGGGATTGCAGCCTGTCTGCCTCAACCCAGCGCTCGTTTTCCTTGAAGTATCTTACCCTCTGGATCATTTCCGTTTCGATGGAGCCAAGGGCATTTTTGAGTTTGTCCTCGCTCATGATGAAATGTATCGCGGGATAGATGGGGTATTCTGAAACATCGCCCAGGCTTTGGTAGGATATCGGATGCAGCTTTTCCAGGCGGCTGATCTCGTCGCCGAAAAACTCCACGCGCAGGCAGTGCTCCAGATAGGCCGGATAGATATCCACGATATCCCCGCGAACCCTGAACGCGCCGTGCTCAAAAGCAATGTCGTTACGGCTGTAATGCGCGGTGACCAGTTTCTCGAGAAGTTCATCCCGCTGTATTTTCATGCCCACCTCGACGCGGATCAAGGCTTCACGGTATTCCTCCGGCACGCCGAGGCCATAGATGCAGGAAACCGAGGCCACTATGATCACGTCGCGCCGCTCCATCAGGCTCATTGTCGCGCGCAATCTCAATTTCTCGATCTGCTCGTTGATATCCGAATCCTTTTCTATGTATATGTCCTTGCCGGGGATGTAGGCCTCAGGTTGATAGTAGTCGTAGTAGCTGATGAAGTACTCCACGGCGTTTTCGGGAAAAAGTTGCTTTAGTTCCCCGTATAGCTGCGCGGCGAGAGTCTTGTTGTGGGAAAGGACCAGCACGGGGCGGTCAAACTCTTTGATCACATTGGCTATCGTGAATGTCTTTCCGCTTCCCGTTACGCCGAGAAGCACCTGGAAGCGTTTGTCCTCACGGATGCCCCGGGCAAGTTCCCGTATTGCTTCCGGCTGGTCTCCGCTTGGTTCGTAGCCCGATACAAGTTTAAAGATTCCCATGTTTCTCCTATCTGCAGCAAATAATTATTCCATTTTTCCCGTTGTCAAGGCGGCATATTGATTTCACGCCTCCTAACAGGAAGGGGGAAACGAACATTTTGAATTTTTCGCTTGACTTTTAGCTTTTCTGAGAAAGCGTGGATACAATAAAAGCGACACCTATGATTTTGTCGAGAAAATAAACATTGGAGAATCTCAAATGGCTGAAATGGAAAACTTTCAAGTTAATTACGAAAACCTGCTCAAGATGGGTTACGCCGTGGTGGACGTGCGCTACAAGGATTATGACATCTGCAACGACACCCTGAAACTCGTCATCGCCCGGGTGGATATGGACCGGGATGAATTTTACCAGGACATGATCAAACAATACACCAGCATTGAGTTCAAGCCCAACGAGGTCTTTGACATCTGGACCGACATCCTGATGCATAAGATCCGTATGAGCAGAGTGCTGAACAGGGACATTGCCATAAAAGTTGCTGCGCTGGACTATATCGAGACCGTTTACAATGCCAAATGATTGAGCGCAGTCTGTTTCTCATCAAGCCAAACGCGGTGGAACACCATCACGTTGGCCATATCATCTCAATTTTGGAAGAGGCGGGCTTTGATCTGGAGGAAATCCGGGAATTTCAGTTCACACCTGAATCTGCCGCGGTTTTCTATGCCATGCACAAAGGCAGGGAATTCTACGCCAGATTGATAGATTTCATGTGTTCCGGGCCAACCGTGGCAATTCTTGTAAAGAAGGAAAAAGCAATTGAGGATCTGCGCGAACTCATTGGTGCGGTGGATCCTGAAAAACGAGAGCTGGGAACCATCCGTGACCTATACGCGGAGGGAATTACGGAAAACGCTGTGCATGCCTCGGACAGCCCTGAGAACGCTGAAAGGGAGATCGCGCTCATATTCTGATCTGCGGCAATTGATCCTCGAGGGCGTTCTGTTAAACCCCAGGAATTTTAACTCTTGGTGGCTTGTAAATATCTATTTAGTCAAACAAATCCCCACATAACAATAGGTATTCTGAATTGAGTATTAGGGACTTTTTATGCAATGTTGAGATTTATCCACTAAAAGACCGTAAAAATCCAAAATCTGCAGTAATTTCATCTTGACAAGCAGTACCTTTCATGAAATAAAGGTTAACAGTAATCATAAGGTGTGATTTATTGATTATTGAACAAACAATATTGTGAAATTCACGGTAAGGATTTCTTTGATTTCCTAACCTATCAATGGGAAACTATAACACACAAACCGAGGAGGTTGTTATGAAATCCCTTTTTCTCACACTTTCCGTTATGATGATGTTTGTATTCTTATGCGCAGCGCCTCTTCGCGATGTGCCAACGGAACTCACCCAACCCGACGGCAGCGTGTATCCCTGTTTCATGACGGGGGACGAATATTTCCACCGCAACCATGACCCTGAGGGTTATACCATCATTCAAAACCCCGATACCGGGTGGTTTGTATATGCCGACAGACTGGGCCCTGAACTTGTTCCGACTCCCTTCATTCCGGGATTGGACGATCCCGCCATGCATGGTTTGGTGCCCAATCTCCTACCGGATGAAACGATCCTCCAGGAGCGCTATGAGAGATTCCACGGCCCCTCCGGGGATGATTACGGCCGCTCGCCTACCATCGGGACTGTCAACAACATCAACATCTTCATCCGATTCTCAGACCAAACCGAATACACGGATAATCTTTCCACCTACAACACCATGTTCAATTCCACAACCAGCGCATCCGTGAAGGGCTTTTTCCTCGAGGACAGCAACAACCAACTTACTGTCAACACGACCTTCTACCCACCGGCCTCAGGTGGCATCGTCTGTTCCTATCAGGATCCGAACCCCCGTAATTATTACAAACCCTGGAGCACGGTTAATCCGATCGGCTATACCACCATCGACCAGGGTTTTTGCAGATTGCACCTCATGCTGATAAACGCGATTGTGGCGATTACGCCGTTGATCCCCTCGACCTTGAACATCGACGCGGATAACGACGGCAGCGTAGATAACATCGGTTTCATCTGCCAGGGCGGCCCGGAAGGCTGGGCGGATCCTCTCTGGCCGCACTACTGGGTGCTGGACTATTATTATCTCAATCCAATTCCCTTGCCGCCATATTCGGTACCTCAGGTATACATTAACGGCAAACTGGCGGATGACTACAATTTTGAGCTTCAGGTGGGGATAGACACGGCCGTGATCAGCCATGAATTCTCCCACACCATGGGCTTCCCGGACCTCTATCACTACACCTGGGACGGGATAGACCCCTGCGGCTGGTGGGACCTGATGGATTATTGCCAGGGCACGCCTCAACACCACCTTGCCTACCAGAAATGGAGATACGGCGGCTGGTTTGGGGGGATACCCGTGATACCGGGCCCCGGAAATTACACGCTGAACTCGATCGATTCGTCCACTTTCGATTGTCTGTGGATGCCCACTTCAAATCCGAACGAATATTACGTTTTTGAATACCGACGGCAAAGCGGCTTGTATGAATCCGCTCTACCAGGTTCTGGATTGATCGTGTACAGGGTGAGGATGGATCTTTTCCCAAATGGCAACGCGGGTGGTCCGCCGGACGAGGTTTACGTATACCGGCCTGGGGGAACGACGACAACTAACGGCTGGATCGCTTCAGCGCCCTATGCCATGGACCTTGGCCACACTATCCTGAACAACTTCACGGATCCCACGCCCTTCCTATCAAGTGGAATGCCCGGCAACCTGATCATGCACAACGTGGGCAA
>CAYRVG010000088.1:0-6914 GCA_964427765.1 uncultured Candidatus Cloacimonadota bacterium | reverse complement strand
AGGGTTGAGGATTTGGCCGAGCCGGAATATTTGTCGAAGCTGTATTCGGCCAGAAGCGCCGCTTCCGCGAGGATGTGGCCGAAATTGACCTCCCCCACGGGATTGGCGAAACCGGGGAAAAGAAAGACCTCTTTGGCCTTGATCTTCATGGCGGCGCGTATGCTTTTGGCAAAGAGGTTGCGCAGCTTCTCACCATCAAGCTCATGGGTGTTTCCCACGCCACAGAGTATGACGTTGCAGCGGTGCCTGGAGTGGATGATGGTAAAGCTTTTCAGGGCGGCGTATTCAAACTTATAATCGTCTTGTTTGATGATCACCGCGACCGCGTTTTTGATGTGATCGGGGATGTTTTCAATGCTGTGGAAATCCCCCTTTTCACCGTGCATGATGATCACGGTATCCATATGTTCAACAGGCTTGCGTTGCAAGTCGATCTTCATTTGTGACTCCTTGTTTATGTATCTATTATGATCAAAAATCTTCGCTCAGGCTGAGGAAATATGTGGGCTTGGAGCTTTTGGTGAGGTCCGTGAGCCAGGCAATGTCCAGGCGCAGGATGACGTAGCCCAGGTCCAGCCGTGGACCGAAGCCGTAACTGAGCTTAAGGTCCTCCAACCTGCCGTTCTCCACCCCGCGGAAATCCTCAAAATCGTCGAACACCGTGCCCAAGTCCGCAAAGACGCTTCCACGGATATTGGGGATGGTCAAAGGCACCGGGAAGGCCATGCTGATATATTCGAAAAAGGGGAAACGCAGTTCGGCGCTGACCACGGCTTTCTTTTCCCCGCTCTGGTCGCCCTGGTAACCCCGCACGCCGTAATATCCGTAGAGGTTGAAACGCTGGGGTGTCTCTCCCAGACTGATGCCCGCGATCGTGCGCAGCGCGATGGCGTAGCGTTTGCTGAAAAGGGTGTAGCTGCGCCAGTCCAGGTAATTCGTCAGATATTCCAGTTTCCCGTCGGCCACGGTGGTGCTCAGGTTATACATGGCGCGCCAGCCCACCAGGGGTCCCGTGGAGCCGTAGAGGGCGTTGTCGTGCACGAGTTTGAGGCCGGGTGAGATGACGTTTGCCTGCTCGTCATAGTATTCGTTCCAGTCCTCGGTGTTCCAGTCCCAATAGGAAAAATACCGGCCGCGCTGATAGAACATGCTTTCCAGTTCCAGGCGCAGAAAACGGCTGAAGGGATAGCGTGCCATCAGATACAATCCCGTCTGCCTTTGCCGGTAACGGTAGTAATCATCTGGTCCCGGCAGGTATTCACGATAGTAAAACTCGTCGTTGAGGTTGTAGATACCGATGCCGTAATCGATCCTATTCTTCAGATAGAGGTAGGAGAGCAGGAGGTTGGATTCCTCCAGCTTGCCGGCCACTCCGGCGTTGATGCCGATGCCGTGGTTGCCCATGATGTCGCTCAGGCTCAGCTCGACATAGCCGATGGTCCCCACGCCTGATGAATAGGCGAAGCCGCCCCAGAGAGAATCAAGGGAAAATCTGGTTTTATAGGGCTCGATCTTGGGCGGATCGGTTTCGATCTCTTGCGGGCGTTCATCGTGGCTGTAATTCTGCATCAGCCCCAATTGAAGGGAATCTTCGGCAGTATATTCGAAGGGAGGCACCTCACCCAGGAGGGGGCTGCGCAGGTCGTATTCCGCGGCGGGATTGATCCTTCTTGGCCTCATTCTTTCCCGCACGCCGAAATAATCCAGCTGGGCAAGGTCCACATCGCGCATCAGATCGTCGCCCGGGAGGTGTTCTGTGGGCGGGGGGTATTCTTCAAAGGCAAGCGTATCCAACGAAGTGCTGGTGAAATAGATGTCCCAGGCCGTGTCAAAATAGTTCGTGACAAGGAGATGACCATCCGGGGAAACATCGGCGGCGTAAACCCCGGAAAGGATGTCCGTAACCTGGGCCTTGCCAGGCTTTTCCAGATCCAGGGCAAAAACGTTGCCCACACCGTTATCCGGCGCGATGTACAGCAGTTTTGTGCCGCTGGCGTCGAACATCGGGAAATCGCAGTTCCCCTTTTCATAGGTGTGTTGCCGGATCTCCTTGTTTTGCAGGTCCAGGCTGAAGACGTCGCTGCTGATATCGGCAAAGAAGCCCTTGCGCTTGCTGGCCTCATCCCTGCTGCGCTCAGAGGAAAAAACGATGCTTTTGCCGTCCGGGGCATAGCGGGGCTGCTTATCGTTGTAAGGGCTGTCCGTGAGCTGCGAAAGTTCCTTTGTGTCCAGGTCATACTGGTAAATGTCACACTGCATGCCCTTTTGACCGGCAAAAACGACATGGCTTCCATCGGGGGAGACGTCGAGCTCGTAGAGCGCGTCAAAATCCTGTAGTTCGAGGGTTTGGACGATCTTTTCGGCATCCACGTCCAGGATGTGTATGCGGTCTCCGGCGGCTGCCTTGGCGCTGAAGGCCACCCTTTTGTTATCCGGGAACCAGCTTAGGTTGGAACGGAAATAATGAAACTCCTGGAGCCTGCCAGTCGATTCACCAGTGAGGATCTTTTTTGGGCGGGAGAGACCGTGCAATCCCGCCATCCAGATGCTGTAGCGGGCTCCGGCGGAGCTGAAATAGACATAACGGTCGCCATTGGGTGAAAAGCGGGGCACAAAATTGAAGTAGGAACCATCCTCTTCGCTGTCGGTGCGCTGTTCCATTGCCTCGGCGGGGATCTTGTGGGAATTGACGTAAGGATAGAAATCCCTTTTCAATTGATAGTTCCAGCGGGATTCCAACTCTTCAAAATCCAGCCCGAAGACCTTTTTGGTGGCGTTATCCAGATCCTTGACCGCCCTGAGGGTGAAGTAATATTCCGAGACCTTGTCCCGGCCATAGGTATCAGCAATGAAGGTCAGAAAACTCTCTCCCAGGCGGTAAGCGTAGTAGCCGCCGATGTTTCTCAGTTTGGGTAGTTTGCCGTTGACTACCATGTCCAGGATAAACATGTTGTTGTAATCGTCCTCGCCGCCAATGGAGAGAAACTCGGGCATTCCCTCTGAGAACCAGAAGGGAAATGCGGTGGGGCGCAGGTTGTAAAGACCACTGCCGAGCTTGCTATCCAGGGCATTGATATAGGCATGGGTAAGTTCATGCACCAGAAGCTGCTCCAGGTTGGAATAGCTTCCGTCAAAAGGGATCACCACGCGGTTGCGCAGGCTTTCCGTGAAGCCGCCGACCCCTTCCGTGAGGAGTGGATAGATGATGTTCGTATCCTGGAATTCCGTCTTGCTGCCATAAAAGATGATCGGAATGCGGGATTCGATCGGATACTTGAGGTCCTCGCGCAGGGTGTAATAGGTTTCCTCCGCCATCAGGGCGGCGGTTTTGCCAAAACCATCCTCACCCTGGGGAAAATAGATGTCGAAATGCATTGTTTTGAGGACAGACCAGTCGCTGGGATTGGCATTGACCTTGTTCTTCCCAAAAATGTAGGCGTGGGAAAAGCTTGCCAGCATCAGCAGCAGGACAAGCATGATGTATCTTATCTTCATGTATTTCCTTAAAATATGCTTATTTTGAGATATTTTTTTGGGTTTTCCCTGATGTCCGTAACCAGGGAATCCAGCCCGGCAACCGCGTCCATCAGGTTCCAATACAGTTCGTCCTCGTTCATGAGGCGTCCGGCCGTGCCTTTACCGGTACTGAGGGAATCGAGCGTGGAGCCCAATCTGCCGGACATGACGCGCAGGCTGTCCAGGGTGCTGTTTATATTGACCATTGCCCCGGGAGATTGCTGTAGCAGGGAATCCACGCTGGCGGAATTATCCCGGACGATCCTGTCCAATTCTTCCGCCAGGCTGTCCACGCGTTTCAGGGTGGCCCGGATCTCCGCCTTGGTGTCGAGCGCCAGGTTGTCCAGGGAACGAAAGGCGCTGTCCGCGTTATCCAGCAAAGCGGAGGATTTTTCCACCAAGCCGTCTTCGCCACGGATCTCTCTGAGAAAGGCCTCCATATCCTGGACGATGAGGCCGGCGTTTCTAACGATGCCCATCAGACCCGCGGTGGATTCCCCGGCCTGGATCTGCGCCAGGTTGATGGGGCCATCGCCGCCGCCCTGCTGAATGTTCATCTGCGTTCCGCCCATAAGGCTGCTGTTTTCGATATAAAATCTGGCGCCTTTTTTCACCTTGATGTCCCGGTTGATCCTGGCCGTAACCAGGATATCGCCCTCCCGCGCCCTGATCTTGCTTACCCTGCCGATCTCCATGCCCTGCAGGTTCACTTTGTCCCCCACTTCCAGGCCCATCACATCCGTGAAACTGACTTTCAGTTCACTTTGCGAAACGGTGGAAATCCTGTTACTCAGCCAGAGGTAGCCCAGGATCAGGATGGCCAGGATGATCACCACAAAGAGCCCGACCTTGATCTGGGTCTTATAGATGTTGTTGTAGAATTTTTTCATAGGTTCATACTTCAGGTTTTAAGCTCTTTCTTCTCCGCCGCGGGGAAGAGGATGTTATTCAGGATCAGCCTGTATCCCGGGGAGTTTTTATGTAGGTCCAGGATCGTTTCGGGATCACCAACCTTGTGCTGGTAATCCTCGGGATCATGCCCGCCGTAGAAGGTGAACGTGCCCTTGCCGATATTTCCGTGGATGTATTTGACTTCGTTCATGCCCGGCACTTCCGCCAGGATTATCACGCTCTTTTTCACCTTGTCCTTGAAGAACGAGGTTGTCTGGCCCAAAAAGCCGTTGATGACGTTCACGTGGCACTGCGTGAGCATTGTGGGCACGGGATCGTATTTGGCCGAGAAGTCGAAAAGCTGGAAATAATCAGCTTCCGGACCCCGCAGCCGGGAATAATCACTGGCGTCGATATCGGAAAACTCATATTCGAAGGGATTGGTCTTCAGGCTGAAATTCTCAAAGGCGAAACAGCGGCCGAAATCAAGCTTGCTTTTGTAATGAGGATCGATCCCGTCGCCATCGATCACGGAATCCACGATATCGACACCGTGGGCGGCCATGGCGATGTCGAAGGTATCCGTGGCGGCGCACATTGCAAAGAGGAAGCCGCCGTTTTGCACATACTCGGCGATCTTCTGGGCAACAGCGTGCTTCAATTGCCAAACCTTGTCGTATCCATGCCTGGCGGCCATTGCCTCGTTCACGCGCACATCGTTCTGATACCAGGAGGTGTGCCTGTATGCTCCATAAAACTTTCCGTACTGACCCGTGAAATCCTCATGATGCAGGTGCAGCCAGTCGTAATCATTCAATTTCCCGGCCAGGACCTCTTCGTCCCAAAACCTATCGTAATCGATCTGGGCATATTCCAGGGCCATCGTGACGGCGTCATCCCAGGGCAGGGTGTTGGGCGGTATGTAGATGGCGATCTTCGGTTCCTTTTCCAGGACCACGGATTCCATGTTTGATTCCTGGATCTGTTGCATTATCGCAGCCACCTGGGCGGAGGAGACCAGTTCAAACCTGACTCCGCGGATATTGCAGAGCGCGGCAAGGTCATCAGCCTCAGGCATCAAAAAGCTTCCCCCACGGTAGTTGAGGAGCCATTTCACGACGTATTGTTCTTTCAGGGCCTGGAAGGCCACGCCGTATGCCTTGAGATGGTCGCTCTGCGTTGAATCCATCGGGATCAGCATCTCGCCGCTGAGCAGGGCGCACATCAAAAGCGGCACGAGGATGAGCAAATACTTTATTTTAGGCATGATCTCCTTACTTTGCATTCCTGGAAATCCCCATTCCGAGGGAATTCCAAACATAATACCTCTAAAATAACCAAAAACCCTCAACCCATTGATATATGTCAAGATAATTTTCCCACCCGCGGGCAGAACCTGTCATATTGATTTGCTTTTTGCCTGCCAAAGGTTATATTTTTCACAAAATCAAGTTACGGAGTACAGAAATGAAAAGAAACTTACTGTTGCTGGCATTTATCGCCTTGTGTGGATTGATGTCCGCCCAACTTTCAATTGACCTGGAAACGGGAATGGCCTTCTCCGGTTACAA
The DNA here is from genome assembly GCA_964427765.1 of uncultured Candidatus Cloacimonadota bacterium. Classification (GTDB taxonomy): domain Bacteria; phylum Cloacimonadota; class Cloacimonadia; order Cloacimonadales; family Cloacimonadaceae; genus Syntrophosphaera. The sequence continues at coordinate 936 of CAYRVG010000088.1, read as the reverse complement.
TGACCTGCGCATCCCCAACGCGCCAACTGACAACAGCACCATGTTTTCCTTCACGGAGGACCTGGAATCAGATCCTGTGCTCTATGGCAGGCTGAATCTGCATTACCTGATCACGCCCCGGCACGAGGTTTCGCTGCTGGCCGCGCCGCTGAAGATAAAGCCGTCTGGCGTCCTCGATTTTGATGTAAACTTCATGAATAAAACCTTCGCTGAGGGAGAGAGGATCCACGCGATTTACCAGTTCAACAGCTACCGGCTGCAATACCTTTACCGCTTCCGGAACCAGAACATCGGCATCCGCGGGATCGGTGTTTCCCTGAAGGTTCGCGATGCCGTGATCTCCCTGGAGAATGATGATCACTACGCGGAAAAGACAGACCTGGGCTTTGTTCCCCTGATCGGATTCGAGTTCGGTTATGACTTCACGGATGAACTCGGTGTCATTCTCAAAGGCGAGGCCTTGGGCTCCAAATTCGGCCGCGCGGAAGACATCCTCCTGGCGGTCCTTTATGATATCAACGAGAACTCCAGTTTGTATCTGGGCTACCGCTTCCTTGAGGGCGGATCGGATATCGACGAGGTCTATACCTTCGCCAATGTCAACTACGCCGCTATCGGCACCCAGATCAGGTTTTAAGGTTCCCTGCCCCGCTGTGAACGACCATGGCGGGGCATTTTTTTACCTTCCTTTTGATACCAGGGATGGGATGGGAAAAGCTACAGCAAGCCAAAAGCCATTATCGGCTGTTGGGTGGGAGGTGGTTATCCTGATCTCTGCCTGGGATAAAAAGGGGGGAAGGTGGCGAATGTATTTATGGGAGAATCAGGGCAGGGAAATGACGCAGCTATCCAGGACCTGGCCTTCCAGGTCATAGGCGGTGCAGGTCAGTTCATTTCCCCGGCGGGATAGGATGATGTAGTTGTGCGCGATCCTGA